>DASUFM010000827.1:0-4383 GCA_036274535.1 Blastocatellia bacterium | reverse complement strand
TTATTGGTGGTAACGTTCATCGCGGTGTTGGTGCCGAACCCGATCTGGTTCACGTCGCCGCGACGCTGGCCCAGGAAGCCGAAGAAGATGCCATAGCCTCCGCGCATCACGGTCTTTTCGTCAATCTTATACGCGAAGCCGAAGCGCGGCATGAAGTTCTTCTTCGGCGTCTCGTAAAGACCGCGACCGGCCCCATTGACGCCGGGGAAGAGCAACCCGCCTCTGACGTTGAATTGGCTTGCCGGCACTTCGGGCGTCGGATTAAGCGCATAGGCCGCTCTGGCCGCCGCCTCGATCGGCTGAACGGCGCCAAAGTCAAAGCCGCTCACGCTTCGGTTATAGCGATCGGTCAACGCGCCTTCGACCTCATAACGCAAGCCCAGATTGATCGTCAGCCTGGAGTTGAACTTCCAGTCGTCCTGGAAAAAGATGCCTGTCGTCGTGGATTGTTCGGCGTAATCAGCCGGCTGGTTGATCGTGGCCGAAGTCGGCAGGCCCATCAGGAAAGCCGCGAAGGAGAAGCCCAGGTTGCTCGGGACTTTGGAGTTGTCAAGCTGGCGCGTCCATGCCGAGTCGAAGTTGAACTGACCGGTCTGGTTGTTTCCGAAGAAGCGATCCGTCTCACGATAAGAGCGGAACTCCACCCCGTACTTGAACGAATGCGCGCCAACCGTCTGGTTCACCGTCGAGATGACGGCGTGAGTGTCGGTCGGCCTCAACTCGCCGCCGACTCCAGTTCCCTGGTAGCTGTTGATCTCAAAACGCGGGAAGCGCACGATATCGTTCGGAATCAGGTTGGCGTATGAGGCGGGGAACCCCAGAGACGTCAGATCGAAGCCGCGGTTGTCGGGATTCGAATTGGTGCCGCGGATAAAGCGGTTATAGCCGTAGCGCGTGTTGATGACTATCGTCGGAGAGAGCAACCAAACGTGGTCTACCGCGCCCTGCCGCGATTTGAAGAGAAAAGCTTCGCCGGTCGCGAGGTTGCGATAGTAGTTGTTGTAATTGCTGTCGCGGTTGTACCAGCTCGCGCGCCCGAAGATGCGATGCTTCTCGCTGATGACATGGTCTATGCGGATCGTGTTGGACAGGTACTCGATATTCTCCTTCAGGCCTGGCTGAGCGAAATTACCGGTGCCGTCGGCCGCGCCCGTGGCTGTGGGCCCGGGCAGAAAGTTAGTCACGAAATTCCTGGAGATAGGATTGATCAGAGCCCCGGGAATCTTGTTGCAGACAGCGCCGATGGTCTGATCCTGCAGGTTCTGCGCGTCCACGGGAAGAGGATTCCCCGCCGCATCGCACCTGAAAGCGTCGCGCCGGATACGAGAGCCGTCCGCCCTGGCGCTGAAGGGGTTGTAGAGTTGGTAAGCGGCGTTGGCCCCCAGGAGTTCGGTGAAGTCGCCGTTGCGCATCGCCTGGCTCGGAATAGTAGGCGTGCCATTGTTGCGTGGACGCGCTTCGGGGATGCCCTCGATGCCGTACATGAAGAACGTCTTGTTCTTCCCGTTGTACAGCTTCGGTATCAAGACCGGCCCTCCGAGCGTTCCGCCCCAGCGGGTGTAGTTGAACTCGGGGAGAGGAACGTTATTGGCGTTACCGAAGTAGTCGTTGGCGAAGAGCGGCCCAGGCATCTTGGAATAAGCGAGCGTGCCATGGAACGAGTTCGTTCCCGACTTGATGCTCAGGTTGGTCACGCCGCCTTCCGTGTTGCCGAAAGCGGCGTCGAAGGTGGCAGTCTGCACCTTGAATTCCTGGATCAGGTCCTGGGGAGGAACGAAGGACGCGATCACTTCGCCGGCATTGGCTGTAGAGGTGCTGGGCACGCCGTCAATCGTGATGTCGCTGCGATTGGCCCGCGTTCCATTGATGGAGTATCCAACGATATGCGTCGGCTCGAACGGCCGATCCAGCTTCGGATCGCGCGTGAACGAAACGCCGCCCGCCAGTCCGATCAGTTTGAAAGGCTCGCCGTGGGTGATGGGCAATTCGGCCACGCGCCGGGAGTCGACGACCGATCCCATTGAGCCAGAGGTCGTATCGAGCAGCGGGGCGTCGGCTGAGACGGTTATCGTCTGATCCATCGCTCCGATTTCAAGCTCGATGTCGATCTGGATGTTGTCGTTGACCCGAAGGATAACGCCATCACGCACAAAGCGTTTGAAGCCGTTAGATTCGGCCGTGACCTGATATGTTCCGGGGATGAGGTAGGGCGCCTGGTAGAATCCCTCCTCGTTGGTTTTCAACGTAAAGGTGGTGCCCATCGCCACGTTTGTCACTTTCACAATCGCGCCCGCGAGCACGGATTTATTCGCGTCCACGACCTTGCCGTTGATTGTGCCGCGCGCTTCCTGCGCGGTCGTAGTAGCTGGCGCGAGCAAAACCACAGCCGTGAAAACTGCCACGGCCAATGCTCGTAAAAACTTTGATGCCGCTGGTTTCATATCATCCTCCTAATGGATAGGAAATAAAGCCAAAGCCGCCCACCTACAGCGGCCTTGCAGCTTAGGAAAGGTTCGCCGTCGGATCGAAGCGATCCTTGAGAGGCGATGTTCAGGGAAGCGATCTAATGAGACGTTCCCGCTCAACGCAATACAGCGCGTAGTTATAGTTGTGATCGCTGTAATGAGAGCTAGGTCGGACGACTCTATAGGCCTCTAGCTTCGATCCGATCTGGCGCGCCGTCAGTTATTTCCTGGCGGCGCTTCTCTATGGCGATACGCGAAAGGTTCCCAGCAAAGCGTTGTGATTTGGCTATATGTGGTTTTTTGTATTTCACCCAGCGTCTTTATCAGTCCTGGTGATCGCGCCCATTCCCAGCTCAGCGCAATGTAGGCATTCATTTTATCAAGAACAAGCGGGAAATTTTCCCGCATACCATATTCCGCAATACGGAATCGCACTTAAGCAATTTCAACAGCTTGACAGCCATATCAGTCGAGGAAATGCGGCCTGACGTTCCGCTGTACGGAACGTTTTCCCAGCCTCGCATGCCATGCCGGATAATCTTTTTCGAGCAGTTCGGCGGGCGCGCTGGTGTACCAGCCGTAACCTGTGCGGCGCTCATGTTCGATCTCGGCCAGGCTGTATTTAATGACGCCGTCGCGACCACTGAAGATCGGGCGGCCGGCGCCAATCTCGTAGAAGCGGGCCCAGAGCGGCCCGGCGTTGGCGTCCTCGACTACTATTCTGTCGAAGCCGTTCGGAAGCGATGAGTCTGGCTTTTCGATTACTTTGATCCCGCTGAGCTTCGATTCCCTGAACCACGCGACGGCCGATTCAACGGCCTCGACGATCCGCCCGTCGGGATGTTCGACGCCCATCAGGAATCGCACGATGCCAACGCTCTCGAGGCCGCTGAGCGAGACGTGTTCGTAGGAGCGGGCCGGCGCGGGCGCGAGCGTGACCTCGTCATGCTGGGCGCACCAGGCCGTCCGTTTGCCGTTGACGACGATCTGCGTCTTCAGAATTACTTCGATTCCCCTGGCAACCGCATTTTCCGCGCGCGCGCGGCGCGCCTCGTCAACGAACGAATACGCGGCGTCTTTTCGCGCGACCCCGCGCAACAGTTCCAGCACGCCCACCATCGCGTCGTCGTTGTAGGTGATGTGTTTGTAATAGCCTGTCAGCCGCGGGTAATACTGCGGCCATCCGCCGTTCTCGTATTGCGCCTTGAGCAGATAATCGAGACCCTTGATGAAGCCCTCTTTGCAGTCCGGACGTCCGGTCGCGTTGAAGACCCGCGCCAGATAAGCCATCTGCGTATAGGTCGCGCCGTTATCGATCAGTGAATCGTCCGCGCCCTTCTGTTTGGCTATCTCGGCTTTCGCCTGTTCGCTCAGGACTGCGGCCATATTGATATTCTTGGGCCAGCCGCCGGTTTCGCGCTGGTACAGCAGGACATTGCCGGCGACGCGCGCGGCCTCGTCGCCCGCGTACCATTCGGGCTTCTGTTTCAGACAATCGTTCCAGTCGAGGAGCAGTTGCGACAGGACCGCGTCGGAGACGGTCAGGATCGAGCCGTGGCGCGCGCCCGCGGGCATCGCGAGTTTGTCGGTGACCGTCTCCCAGTTCTTCAAGTCGGCGAATTTGACCGCGCCGTAACGGTGGTCGCGGGACATGTCGAAATAGACGACCCACTCGTTATTGATCCTCGCCGCCGCAGGCCCTTCAACCCAGTCAGGGCTGAAGGGCGGGGAGGCTGAGCCGTTGTTTTTGAAATAGGCGAACACATAATTCGCGCGCGGCGCGAAAGCCGTGGGCGCGAACAGCGCCATGATGAAGACAAGAACGGAAATTCGTTTGGAGTTCATATATGACTCCTGCTTTAGACCGGGAGAACACAAAAAGCGCAAAACCAACACAAAAAGCGCAAAGAAATATCAT
>DASUFM010000826.1:0-8384 GCA_036274535.1 Blastocatellia bacterium | reverse complement strand
TTGCGGATTGCGGATTGCGGATTTTTCATTCGCAAACCGCAATACCCAATCAGGTAAAGTTACCTTTCGATCCGCGATCCACAACAGAAAATATGGTTTCAAACAACAATCCGCAATCCGCAATCCACATTCCGCAATCCGGAATCTCGTTGCTCCGAAAACCAGACCCACTCTCCGACACCCTGATGACAGTCTCGTTGGGGCCGCAGCACCCTTCAACGCACGGCGTGCTCCGTCTCGAACTCGTCCTGGACGGCGAGACCGTCGTCAAAGCCATTCCAGACATCGGCTACCTGCATACCGGCATAGAGAAAACGATGGAAAAGGAGAAGTGGCAGCAGGTGGTGACCGTCACTTGCCGCGCGGATTACCTCAATTCCATGGGCAATGACCTGGGCTATTGTCTGGCGGCCGAGAAGCTGATGGGCATTGATGTTCCGAAGCGCGCCCAGGACCTGCGGGTGCTCTTCACGGAACTCAACCGGCTCTCGTCGCATCTGGTCTGGTTCGGCACGCACGCCATGGACATCGGCGCGATGACCGCCTTCTTTTACGCCTTCACCGAACGCGAACGAATTCTTGACCTTTACGAGTGCGCGACCGGCGCGCGGCTGCACCAGAGCTATTTCATCATCGGCGGCGCCCGATGGGATATTCCCGCCACATTCGTTCCTCTCTGCGACGAATTCCTGAGGGGCTTCCCGAAGTTCCTCGACGAATGCAAGCGCCTGGTCACGGGCAACAGGATTTTCCAGCGCCGCACGCAGGGAGTCGGAGTGATGAAGCGAGACGAGGCGATTTCCTGGGGGTTGTCCGGTCCGACGCTTCGCGGCAGCGGCGTCAACTGGGACATACGCCGGGCGGAGCCTTATTCGGGCTATGACACCTACGATTTCAAAGTCCCTGTTTACGACGCCTGCGACGTGTGGGCGCGGTACCTGGTGCGCATGGAAGAGATGGAAGAGAGCTGGAAGATTTGCCTCGAGGCGCTCAAGCGCGTGAGAGAACCCGGCGAGTTCATCGCCAATCATCCGAAGCTCAAACTGCCCGAGCGCGACCTGATGAAACAGCACATAGACGTGATGATTCATCACTTCCTTCTCGCCTCTGAAGGCTTCACCGCGCCGATCGGCGAGGTCTATCAATCAATCGAATCGGCGCGCGGCGAACTCGGGTTCCACGTCGTCAGCGACGGCGCCGAGCGCCCGTACCGCGTCCACATGCGCACACCGTCCTTCGTCAATCTTTCGGCGCTGCCCGCGATGGTCGAAGGCTCGTTGATCGCGGACGTCGTCGCCGTCATCGGCAGCATTGATATTGTTTTGGGAGACGTAGATCGGTAAGCGGATGTCAGATGTCAGATGCTAGATGCTAGCAAGACTGACATCTGACATCTGACATCTGACATCTGACATCTGAAAATATGTTCAGCGAAGCGAACGAAAAGAAGCTAGACAAAATCATCACGCGTTATCCGGTCAAGCGGTCGGCCGTTCTGCCCGCGCTCTACATCGCGCAGGAAGAGCATGGCTATGTGACCGATGACGACGTGAAATACATCGCCGAACGCCTGGATATGCGTGTCAACGAAGTGGAAGAGGTGGTGACCTTCTACACGATGTATTCGCGCAAGCCGGTCGGCAAATACAAATTGCAGGTCTGCCGCACCCTCTCCTGCTGGCTGAAGGGCGCGGAACAGATCGCCGAGCATATCGAACACAAACTCGGATGCGGAGTCGGCGAGACCACAAGGGACGGCAAGTTCACGCTCATGGAAGTCGAATGCCTGGGCTATTGCGATCTCGCGCCCTGTTTACAGGTCAATTTCGATTACCACGAAAAGGTGGACACTGATCGCGTGGACGAGATCATCGCCGGCCTGTCGTAAGGGTAAAGATGAAAAGCCACAGAGACACAGAGACACAGAGCGGAAAGAGAAGAGAAGCTTTCCCGCCAATCTCTTTTTCTCACTTCCTCTGTGGCTCTGTGACTCTGTGGCTAAGATAGGGCGAAGCAACATCTATGACCAAGGTTATAACATCTAGATTTCATCTGAAGGGTCGCGCATGCGACATCGATGTCTACAGAGAGTACGGCGGCTACCAGGCCCTTCCCAAGGCGCTCAAAGAGTTCAAGCCCGCCGACGTCATCGAAGAGGTCAAGAAGTCGGCCCTCCGCGGCCGCGGCGGCGCGGGGTTTCCGACCGGGATGAAGTGGAGTTTCGTCCCGAAAGAATCGAAGCGGCCGAAATACGTCGTCTGCAACGCCGACGAATCGGAGCCGGGCACGGGCAAGGACCGCGACCTGATGCGCTTCGACCCGCACCAGTTGATCGAGGGGATGATCATCGCGGCGTACGCTCTTGGGGCGCGCGACAATTACATTTACATCCGCGGCGAGTACATGTACATCCTTGAGATTCTGGAGAAGGCCCTCGAGCAGGCTTACGAGCGCGGATATCTGGGCGAGAACATTCTGGGTTCGGGCTTCGATTGCAACATCTACGTCCACCCAGGCGCGGGCGCGTACATTTGCGGCGAGGAGACGGCGCTGCTCGAATCGCTGGAGGGCAAGCGCGGCCATCCGCGGCTGAAACCGCCCTTCCCCGCCGTGGTCGGTCTTTACGGCGGCCCGACCGTGGTCAACAACGTGGAGACGCTGGCCGTCGTGCCGTGGATCATTTTAAACGGCGGCGAACAGTATAAAAAACTCGGCACCGAAAAGAGCGGCGGCACTAAGATGTTCACCGTCAGCGGCCACGTCAATCGCCCCGGCAATTATGAAGTCCCGATGGGATACCCGCTGATGTCGCTGATCAACCACGACTGCGGAGGCATCGCCGGAGGCCGCAAGTTCAAGGCCTGCATCCCCGGCGGATCGTCGGTGCCGATCCTGACCGCCGAGGAATGCGAGAAGATCACTCTCGATTACGAATCTGTCGCGGCGTCGGGTTCGATGCTCGGTTCCGGCGGCGTGATCGTCATGGACGACACGACGGATATTTTCGAGACGACGCGCAATGTCACCCATTTTTACAAACACGAATCGTGCGGATGGTGCACGCCGTGCCGCGAAGGCACGCGATGGCTGTATAAGGTCTTCGACCGCATGCACCGTTACGAGGGTCGCCCCGGCGACATCGAGTTACTTTACGACCTGGCCGACAAGATTCTGGGCAAGAGTTTCTGCGCGCTCGGCGACGCGGCGGCGATGCCCGTGCAGTCGGCGATCAAGAAATTCCGTGAGGATTTCGAGCGCAGGATCAAACACAACCTGACGCAGATTCAGAAGGCGGCGGATTAAAGTTGGATGGGATAAGGGCGTATAAATGGCTGGATCACCGCCAACTCGATCTTCGGGAAATGCGTCGCCATTGGGGACTAACTGCTTGTTCGAAGCGCATTACGGAAAAGGGGTGGAAGTCACATGCTTTACAAAATACCACTGGTTTTCTCCCCACAGCCTGAAGGCGGCTTCACGGTTACTTCACCGTTGTTGCCAGAGTTGATCACGGAAGGGGACAGATTTGATGAAGCCATGGTGAATGTGCGAGATGCATTGGCGGCTGTGATAGAGGCATACCAGGATTCAGGAAGAACATTGCCACCAAACACACAGCTCAACGATGTTGACAGCGCGATTTGGTTGGAGACGGTTGTGGCGGCCGCATTACAGCCCGGAGATGGATTGACAACTTAGCGGCGGTAGAGATTTCGCAGTGGAAATATAGAACCAGAAGTCGGCCAAGGCCGGTGTCCCGGAGGACACCAGCCTTGGAGAATATTTGGTCAGCCATAACTGCGAATGAAAATACTCTGCCCAAATTGCAAGCAGTCCTTAAAGCTCCCTGATCTGGAAGGCGCCGGGGTCCAGATGGAGAAATGCGGCAAGTGTGGGGCCCTGGTTCATGCGAGTTATGAACAAAAAGAAGGCGGGCGCAAAATATGGGATATACATTTTGAAAAGCCGCCTGAAGCTAAAAAGAAGGAGCCCCCGCCGAAGGACGGATGTCTGACGCTGTTGTTTTTGATTTTGGCCGCGATACTTACGGTAGCGCTCTATAGAGCCTGGTGGGACGGGGGTCTTGATATCATCAGGATTATCAGGAACGTCATCAGGATTAACGGATAGATGATCCTGAGGCTATTATTTTTATGGAAACAGTCAAGCTAACAATCAACGGACAGGAAGTGACCGCGCCGAAAGGCGAGCTGCTGATCGAAGCGTGCGAATTGAACGGCGTGTATCTGCCGCGCTTCTGTCATCATCGCGGATTGACGCCGCAGGCCTCGTGCAGGATGTGCGTGGTGCGCGTGGACAATCCGAAGATACCGAAGCTCCAGACCGCCTGCACGATGCCGGTCAGCGAAGGGATGGTCGTGACCACCGAATCGAAAGAGGTCGAGGAAGTTCGCGCGGCGATGATCGAGTTCCTGCTCTCGAACCATCCGGTGGATTGTCCGGTCTGCGATAGGGCGGGCGAATGCGAATTGCAGGATCAGACTTACGGCTTCGGCGAAGACCGCACGCGATCGCAATTCGCCGACAAGGAAAATTTCCTTGAGCGCCAGATTTCGCCGTTCATGTACAACGACCCGCAGCGCTGCGTGATGTGCAAGCGCTGCACGCGCGTCTGCGAGGAGTGGATGGACGAGTTCGCGATCACCGCCATCAACCGTGGCTCGGCGACGCTGATCAGTTCTTTCAGCGGCTGGGTCGAATGCTCCGACTGCGGCAACTGCGTGGACGTTTGCCCGACCGGAACGTTGCTGCACACGCCTTACAAATACATCGCGCGCCCCTGGGATTTGAAGCAGACGCCGACGGTTTGCAACTTCTGCTCCGACGGCTGCTCGATCCTGGCCGGAACGCGCAGCGAGAAACTGATCCGCTCGGTGGCTCGCGACGGGCGCGGGCGGACGGCCGGCGGAATCAATCACGACTTCCTCTGCGCTCTAGGCCGTTACACCGTTGATTTCGTACACAGCGACCAGCGAGTCGACCGGCCGATGATTCGCCGCGGCGAACATCTGATTCCCGCCACCTGGGACGAAGCGTTGAGTCACGTCGCGAACAAGCTCAACGAAATAAAAGCGAAGAGCGGCGGCGATTCGATAGGCGTGATCAGCGCGGCGCGGCTGCTTAATGAAGATCAGTTCACGCTCCGGCGGTTCGCCACGGAAGTCCTGGGAACCAGACACGCCGACTTTTACCGCGACGACGACGAGATGGATTTCGCGTCGTTCTTCAAACACGGCCAGCCCACGATCGCCACGCAGGCTCACATTCAGAGCGCCGACGCCATACTGCTCATAGGCTCCGACCCGAACGAAGAGAATCCGCTGACGGCCTTCTCCATCCGCTGGGCCGTGCGCCAGAGGGCGGCGCGATTGATCGTCGTCAATTCGACGCCGTCGCGACTGGAACGCCAGGCCGAGTTGTCGGCCCGCGTGCGCGATGGCGGAGAGGGCGCGCTCATTTACGGGTTGCTCGACGAATCGAAGGCCGCCGAAGCCGCCGGCGCGATGGGCGTCAATCCGGAATTGATCAGCGCGATTCGCAAGATCCTGCTCGAAAGCGAGAAAGTGGTCGTGATCTTCGGCGACGAGTTGCGCGGCGTGGCTCTGGAAGCCCTGCCGCTGCTCGAAATCGCGCTCGCCACCCCGAACGCCGAAGCGGCGGCGGAAGCCAGGAAATCACACATCGATGCGCTGCAGCGCCAGGTGCGCTCGTCAAATTCGACGTCGAAGCCTTCAATTAACGAGAATCCATATACATACATCGTCGAACATCCGACGCTCGAAATAGGCCAGGCGCCGGCGCGGTCCGAAACCAAGTTCTCCTTCGTCCCGCTCGTCCGTTATTCGACTTCGCTGGGCGCATGGCAGATGGGATTGTCCGCCGAGCAAACCGGCGGAATGACCGCGCAGGCGATGCTCAACAACGCCGGCGACGGCGTAAAGGCCCTGATCATCGCGGGCGAAGACGTGGTCTCGAAGGCCAACGGCGCCGCGGGGATCGTCAGGTCGAGACTCGAAAAGCTGGATTTCCTGGTGGTGCAGGAGATGTTCCTGACCGAGACCGCGCAGTTGGCCGATGTGGTTCTGCCCGTGACGAGTTTCGCCGAAGCTCAGGGCACACAGGTCAACAACGGCTCGCAGGTCCAGTTCGTGCGCCGCACGATCCCGCCCGTCGGCCAGGCGCGCCCCGATTGGATGGTCACCAATCAGATCGCCAGACAGATGGGCGTCGATTTCGGCTACCAGGGCCAGCTCAAGAACGTCTTCAAAGAGATCGCCGAGAAAGTCGACGGTTACGCAGGATTGTCGCACAACTTCCTGGCCAACGAGGGCGCGACGCCTGTCAAACGGGCGCCGCTCGGAGAAGCCGATTTGAAAAAGGTCGATCGCGCCGAACTGGCGAAACGTCTGGGAGCCGAGGTGGCTCGCGTGAATGGCGCCATCACGATCGACACCTCGGAGATAGCGGCGAAGGCCGGATCGGTTTTGCATAAACGATACCCGCTGATCACGCGCTTCTCCGAAATGATCTCGCCGGTCACATCGAAGGAGAAAGAGGTTGCCGAGCCGCTGATTTTCCCGGCATGAGGTTCGCAGTACCGCCTGAAGGCGGCGCTGCAAACAAAAAGACATATGTCATCACTACTTAACTCGATTGATTTTCAATACATCATCGGCGCGCTGTTGAAGATCGCCATCTTCTGGATCTTTATCATGCTCGTGGTCGCCTACACGGTTTACGCCGAACGGCGAGTGCTGGCCGTCATCCAGAACCGCCTGGGACCGAACCGCGTCGGATGGCAGGGGTTGCTGCAGCCTTTCGCCGACCTGCTCAAGTTCATCTTCAAGGAAGACATCATCCCGCTGGCTGTCAACAAATGGCTCTACATGCTGGCGCCGATCATCGTCCTGATCCCGGCGATGATGGTTCTGATCGTCTATCCGTTCGGGCCCGAGGTTCCCTTGCCGTTCGGCGCCGAAATCAGCGGCATGCTCAACAGTCTGGGCCTCAAGCTCGGGATGGACTGGGGCATCCATCTGACCACGATCAATCTTTACGTCACGAACATGAACGTCGGGCTGCTGTACATCTTCGCGATGACCGGCCTCGGCGTTTACGGCATCTTTATCGGCGGATGGGCGTCGAATTCGAAATACAGTCTGCTGGGCGGATTGCGTTCGTCGGCGCAGATGATCAGCTATGAGCTGGCGCTGTCGCTTTCGGTCGTCGCCGTTCTGATTCAGGCCGGCACGCTGGATCTGGCGAAGATCGTCGAGCAGCAATCGGGCTGGTATGGGTTTAAATGGAACGTCTTCAACGGGCCGATGTTCCTGCCGTGCATGATCGCCTTCGGCATCTACCTGATCAGCGCCATCGCCGAGACCAACCGTGTGCCCTTCGATCTGCCTGAAGCCGAGACCGAACTGGTCGCCGGTTTCCATACCGAATACAGTTCGCTCAAATTCGCGCTCTTCTTTATGGCCGAGTACGTCAATATGATGACCGTCTCGGTTCTGGCGACGACACTGTTCCTGGGCGGATGGAACGGGCCGGGCGTTGAACAACTGCCGTGGCTGGGTCCCGTCTGGTTTCTGGGCAAAGTTTTCTTCTTCCTGTTCCTTTACATCTGGCTGCGAGGGACGCTGCCGCGTTTCCGCTACGACCAGTTGATGAATTTCGGGTGGAAGGTGCTGTTGCCGGCGGCGCTCTTTAACATAGTCCTTGCATCAGTGATCGGATTTTTGTTCTTGTGAGATTGTTATGGAATTTACCCATATTCTCTTTCTGGGTTTCGCGGCGCTGGCTATAGTCGCCGCGTTCAACGTGATCCTGCAGCGCAACCCGATCTACAGCGCTATCGGATTGATCGTCGTGCTGTGCTCTCTGGCGGCGCTCTTCCTGACGCTCAGCGCGCAATTCATCGCGGCGATGCAGATCATCGTTTACGCCGGCGCGATCATGGTCCTGTTCGTCTTCGTGATCATGCTTCTGAACGTGCGCGAAGAAGAAACCAGGGTCGACAAACAGAAATATCTGAAATGGCTGGCCGCGCCGCTCTTCCTTGGGCTGCTGGCCGAAGTCCTGGCCGTCGTCCGCTACGTCAACTTGCCGCAGCAGCCTCTCACGAGCGCCGCCGGCGCCGCGCAACTCGGCACGGTCGAAGACATCGCGAACGGGATGTTCACGAAATACGTGATCCCGTTCGAAGCCGCCTCGGTCCTGATCCTGATGGCGATCGTCGGCTCGATGCTGCTAGCGCGCAAAGATAAGAAGGAAGACGTCGACCGCATCGAGAAAGCTCTGGTCGCGCAGCAGGAAGAGGAAGAGAAAGAAAAATACGAAGAGGAGGTCGCCGCCTGATC
>DASUFM010000825.1:0-10372 GCA_036274535.1 Blastocatellia bacterium | reverse complement strand
AATAGGATATAGGACAAAATAGGACAGATAGGATAAATAGGATCGATCCTATTTATCCTATCTGTCCTATTTTGTCCTATATCCTATTCATGGTGTCGGTACGCAACCAGACACACAATGATGGGATATAATTGATTTTATGAATCAAATATACGGTCTTGCCCCGGCGCTGGAGGCTTTGCGCGCGCGCCGGCGCAAGATTCACAAAATCCTGATCGCGTCAGGCGCGCATCAATCGCGACTGAACGAACTCGTTGAGGCCGCCCGGCGCGCGGGCGTGGTGGTTGAAAAACGCGACCGGCGCGAGTTGGACGAATTGACTCGCCACGCGAACCATCAGGGAGTGGTCGCCCTCGTCGCGCCGCTAGACCGGAAAAGCGCATACGTAGAGGCCGGGGAGATTCTCGATTCGATGGGCGCCCAGCCTCTCCTCGTTCTGCTGGACGGCGTGGAGGACCCGCACAACCTGGGCGCCATTCTGCGGACCTGCGAGTGCGCCGGCGTTGACGGCGTTTTCATTCCGGAACATCGCGCCGCCGGCCTGAACGAGACCGTGGCGAAGACCTCGGCCGGGGCTGTCGAATATGTGCGCGTCGCGCGTGTAACCAATCTGGTTCCATTGATCGGCGAGTTGAAAGACCGCGGATTGTGGGTCGTCGGAGTAGAAGGAGGGACCGGGAACATTTATTCCGATTTTGATCTGAAAGTTCCGCTGGCGGTAGTGCTTGGCAGCGAAGGCAAGGGCGTTCGTCGACTGGTCAGGGAAAAATGCGACGCCATTGTTTCAATTCCCATGCGAGGAAAGATCAATTCGTTGAACGTGAGCGTGGCCGCGGGGGTCGTGCTGTTCGAAGCCGTCAGGCAAAGACTGAAATGATCAGGTTGTCGCAGGCTCTCTCTTGAAGTAGAGAATCCGGCCACAGCTCTCACAGGTAATGATCGAATCCCCCCTGCGGATGTCGGAGAAGACCTGCGGGCGAATCGTCATCCGGCAGGCCAGGCACTTATAGTCGCGCGCTTCGGCCAGCGCAAACCCGCTGCGCATCCTCGAAAGGCGCTCATATGTCGCGCGCGCCTCCGGCCCCAACGCCTTCATCTTCGTGGCGCGCTCGGCTTTCAAAAGCTCGAGCCGGCGCCGGCTCTCTTCGGCGGACGCGCTCCATTCCTTCAACTGGCTCTCAATCTCGACGCGGCGCGATTCCATTTCCGGAGAGCGTTCAGCCACCTGCGCTTCCAGCTTTTCGACGCGTTCCATCAATTTGAGAATTTCGGTCTCGAGCGCGCCGATGGCCTTGCGCGCGACGTCGATCTCACGAACCGCCGTGGTGTATTCGCGTTCGTTGGTGGCTTTCATCAGATCGGTCTTGAACTTCTGATGCTTCTGTTGCTCCTGCTCCAGTTCGCCTTCAAGCCTACTCCTCGCCGCTTGCGAGTCTTCGAGTTCATGTTTGACGGCCAGATATTCTTTGAATGATTCCGCAAACTCCCGCTCAAGTTTGTCGCTGCGCGCGGGAAGCGATTCGATCTCTTCCGTCAATTGTTTAATATCGACGTCTACGTCCTGTAGCGAGATGAGATGGCTCAGTTCAGAATTCAAAACTGCCCCCTATTGTTTGGATTTCCACCTTCAGGCGGATCGGTGAAGACTAGCGTAACGTGAATCATCACATAAATACTGGACTTCTCGCAAGATGTTTGTAAACTGTGTCCCGTTCGATTCGACTCCTCCAAGAAATCCGACTGGCAAAGCAGGCCAGCGCCCAGGCTATCAGATGAACGAAAAATATCCACAATCGACCGCTTTGTTTGAACGCGCCAAGGGAGTGATCCCGGGCGGCGTCAACAGTCCCGTTCGCGCCTTCCGCGGCGTGGGCGGAACGCCTCTATTCATTCAGCGGGGGGGTGGCGCGACAATCACCGACGCCGACGGACGCGAATACATAGACTACGTCGGTTCGTGGGGGCCGATGATCCTCGGTCATGCGCATCCACAGGTCATCGCCGCCATTCAGGAAGCCGCGGCCCGGGGGACGAGTTACGGCGCTCCCACACGGCTCGAAATCGAACTCGCGGAAGAAGTGATCGAGGCTTTTCCATCGATCGACATGCTGCGGCTGACTTCGAGCGGCACCGAAGCGACCATGTCGGCGCTGCGCGTGGCGCGCGGTTTCACGGGCCGCCCGAAGATCGTCAAATTCGAGGGTTGTTATCACGGACACGGCGACAGCCTGCTGGTTCGCGCCGGATCGGGCGTGGCGACTCTGGGGTTGCCCGATTCGCCGGGCGTTTTGCCCGAAGTCGCGCAGAACACCATCACCGTGGCGTTCAACGACGCCGAGGCGCTTGAAAACGTCTTTGACCAGGCCGGCGATCAGATCGCGGCGGTAATCATCGAACCGGTAGTCGGCAACATGGGCTGTGTGCCTCCAGGCGCCGGCTATCTACAGGCCGTCCGCCGCGTTACCGAACGCCATGGCGCGGTTTTGATCTTCGACGAAGTGATGACCGGATTCCGCGTCGCGCGCGGAGGCGCTCAACAACTATACGGCGTCAGAGCCGATATTACTACGCTCGGAAAGATCATCGGCGGGGGCTTGCCGGTCGGCGCTTTCGGCGGGAAACGCGAGATTATGCAAATTGTCGCCCCGGTCGGCCCTGTCTATCAGGCAGGAACGCTCTCCGGAAATCCGCTGGCGGTGACAGCCGGACTGACCACGCTCCGCCTGCTGAAAGACCCGGCTATTTACGAAAAACTTGAAAGAGCCGCCGCAAAATTAGTCGCCGGAATGACCGACGCCGCGCGCGAGGCCGGAGTCTCAACTCTCAGCAATCGCGTAGGCTCGATGTTCACGACCTTTTTCACTTCAGAGCCTGTCCGCGACTGGACGACAGCCAGTCGCAGCGATCGCGAAGCCTTTGCGCGATTCTTCCATGCCATGCTCGACGAGGGCGTCTATCTGGCGCCATCCCAGTTCGAGGCCGCTTTTATCTCCATCGCGCACACAGACGAAATCATTGAACGAACGATCGATGCGGCTCGCAAAGCTTTCGCAAAAGTTTGAACAGATAGGACAAATAGGACAACCAGGACAGATAGGACAAATAGGACGGAAATCCTATCCATCCTATCTGTCCTATTCGCCTTATAAAAAAGGAGCCTCAATGAAAAATCTGCGCCCATGCTCCATCCTGTTGTTCCTGTTCTCTCTTTCCCTGAGCGGTCTCTCACAAACGACGGACAAACGGTTAGAACGCGAGCGGGAACGCGCATACGCCAGGGAGCAATTCACAAAAAGCTTCCGCGACATCCAATTGCTCGGCAGAGGATTGTTGCAGGACCACGAGGCTACAAAACTCACGCCCGGGAAACTGGCCAAGAGCGCCAGATCTATTAATAAATGCGCCAGGACGCTGCGCGCGCTGATCGCGCTCGGGGACATGGCTTCCGAAGTCGAGATCGACAAGGAGATAGACACTGCCCTGAAATTCGACGAATCCATACGCAAACTCGCCACCTTGATCTCTGATTTCGCCCATAACCCGGTTCATCAAAACAACAAGATCTTCAATACCGACCAGGCGGAACGCGCCCAAACCGATCTGCTCACCATCATCAACCTCTCAAAAGCCCTCGAAAACAAATCCAAGGCCTACGCCAAATAGATTCGAACTCAAATATTTTTCCGTTTCAGAAACAAATCTCTTGTTTCATACTTGACACAATCATGAGAAATGAGTAGACTGCGCCTGCGTTTCAGTTACGCATTGAGAAAAGGCATCAAGAGTAGGAGGGAGGCCAGGATATGTCATTCAATAAGATCACAATCGTCGGTTATCTGGGGCGTGACCCTGAGTTGCGCTACACGCCGCAGGGCACAGCTCTTTGCAAGATGTCCATCGCCACGACCGAAAGGCGCAAGAACGCCGCGGGCGAAACGGAAGAGCACACGACCTGGTTTCGCGTGACGGCCTGGGGACGGCAAGCGGAGTTGGCCAATGAATATCTGGCCAAAGGCCGCCAGGTTTACATTGAAGGTCGTTTGCGGCTGGAGGAGTATGCAGATCGTGAAGGCCAGAAGCGCTTCAGCGCCGAGGTCTCCGCGAGCGAGATTCAGTTCCTCGGTCATCGATCCGAAGGCATGGAAGAGGCGTCGAGCGCCAGCCAATCCATAACTCCAACTGGGACTCCGGCTGGGACGCCGGCTATGGCGTCCACTTCGGCGCCCAAACCGCAGGTTAATTCAAACAGTCCAAAAAAAACTTCTAAAGGCAGGCGCGGCTCACAGGAAGAGTTTGTGAGCATAGACGACGACGAGATTCCATTCTGAAAATAACGAGCTTGTCTGCGGATCGCGCTGATAACACATATGGTCAGGGCTGTGTCATGTTGTCCGCCTGATCCGCAGGCATCAGTGTACGCATCGCTTCCGGCGCATGGGGTTCCACCACGCGCAATCACAAATTGAACGAGGCCTGACGCGCTGGAAGCAATGCGTAGCCAAAGATTTTCCGCAGGAGGCGCGGGATGCAAATCACATGCAAAAGATATGACTGCCAGAAAGCAGTTGAGGTTTGTTACTGGTCATGTAAGTTCCGCAAAGCCTGCAAGGACTGGGAGGGCGCGCTGATTGAAACGCCGGGCGCCGAGGCGATCCGCGCAAGGCTCGAAGCGTCGGCGAAGAAATCCGGACGCGCCTTTGATCCAAGGTTGTTGGTTGTTCCGGCCCGGAAAAAAAAAAGCGGTCCGAGAGTGGTTCCATTTCACCGACCGCTCCTTTAGAATCGCGCGCGCATTCATGGCTTGCGGAGGGGCCCCATTCAGTAATTCAGCGCGAGCCGCTTCACCGTTCACCAACTCGAAAACAACCACGGGAGACCAAAGGAACAATGTTGAATCTCAGTGATACAGAACTCGACGAACCGGATTTTTCAACCTCGGATATATCCGAGTCGGCCTCCGAGAAAAAAGTCAAACCGAAAGCGGCGAAACCCAAACCGGCTGGCAAACCAGCCAGCAAACCGGCGCCAAATAATGGTCCGGTCTATCTGCTGCTTTTTGCAAATGGGAAATACAAGGAGCTGCGCGAATCAGAATTGAACACCGAAGCCGCCGGCGTGCTGAAAGACCAGTCGCTGCGCCTGGTCAAGGGGCAATACCTGGTTCCGCAAATCAGTTTTAAAGTTGCTGACGAAGAATAGGCTGAACAACACTCTCCTACTACAAAGGCCGGGAATGCGAGCTAAGGCTCAATTTTCCGGCCTGTTTTTTTGTTTGCCACAGAGACATAGAGAAAGAGAGACGGAGAGATAAGGGGACACGGGGACAGGGAGACACGGGGACATCTCCCTGTCTCCTCTTCTCCTTGCCCCCTTGTCTTTCTCTGCGGCTCTGTGGCTCTGTGGCAAATTCCCATATATTCATTCTGGCCGATTTGATTTAGACTTGCCGCGCATATGAAACTAATTTTCATGGGGACGCCCGAATTCGCCGTTCCCTCGTTACGCAAACTCATCGAAGCGGGACACGAAATCATCGCGGTCTTCACCCAACCTGACCGCCCTGTCGGCCGCAAACAGGTCGTCACGCCGCCGCCCGTCAAAGTCTTCGCCGCCGAACATGGCATCGCGATCCATCAGCCAGTAAAAATCAGGACTGATGAAGCGCGACGGGAGTTCGAGCCGTTGTTCAAAGAGGCCGACGCGGGAGTCGTCGCCGCTTACGGGCGTATATTGCCCGACTGGATGTTGAACGCGCCGCGCCACGGCTGCGTCAATGCGCACTCTTCCCTGCTGCCGAAATATCGCGGCGCGGCGCCGATCAACTGGGCCGTCGCGCGCGGCGAGCGCGAAACCGGCGTAACGATTATGCTGATGGACGCGGGCCTGGACACGGGGCCGGTCCTGCTGCGGCGCGCGACCGCGATCGGCGATGAGGAGACCGCGGCGGAACTGACGCCTCGCCTCGCCGAGTTGGGGGCGGCGGCGCTCGTCGAGGCTCTGAACAAACTCCATCGCGGCGAGATTACGCCGGAGCCCCAGGACGACGCCGGGGCGACTCTGGCGCCGATCCTCAAACGCGAAGACGGAGAGGTCGATTGGGCGATGACCGCCACTGAGATTTTCGACCGGCTGCGCGGGTTCACGCCTTTCCCCGGCTGCTATACTTTTAACAATGATCACCGGCTTGAGATTGTCAAAGCGCGCGTCGAAGCGGGCCCCGACAAATTGGATAAATCCGAGCCGGGCGTCATTACCGAAGCGGACAAAAACAGTTTCGTAGTCGCCTGCGGCCGCGGGACGAAGTTGCGGATCACTGAAGTGCAACCTGAAGGCAAACGCGCCATGCCGGCGCGCGATTTTTTGAACGGCGCGAGATTGCAAGTGGGCGCGAAGTTGGGCAGGCGCATACAGTTTTGAAGACGGAGAAGACCAATGTGGCGCCGGCGCGCGTCGCCGCGTTCGACATCCTGTGGCGAGTGGCCGCCGAGGACGCCTTCGCGGGCAGTCTGCTCGCGTCGCCGCGTTACGACCGCCTCTCGCGCGAAGACCATGCGCTGGCGCAGGAACTCAGCCTGGGCGTTTTGCGCTGGCAAATACGGCTCGATTTTCTGATCGAGCGTTACGCGCGCCGCCCGCTGGACAGGCTCGATCCGGAAGTGGTCATCGCGCTGCGGCTCGGCCTCTATCAGCTCAAATTTCTCTCTCGCATCCCGCCGCACGCGGCGATCAACGAATCAGTCAACCTGGTCAAACAGCGCGGCAAAAAGAGCGCCGCGCCCCTGGTCAACGCCGCCCTGCGAGCGGCCCAGCGCGATGAAGGCCTGGATCTCGATCAGGCGATCAAAAACCCACTCGAAAGATTGAGCGTGGAGACCTCGCATCCGCCGTGGCTGTTGCGGCGATGGATAGAACGCTACGGCGAAGAGGATGCGCGCGAGGCGGCGCTGGCCGAAACTGCGGCGCCTCGCGCCGCGTTCCGATTCAACGCTCGCCGCGCCGGCAAGGCCCAAACCCGCCAATGGCTCGCCGATCACAACATCGCCATACGGGATTCCGAGCTGGCGCCGGGCGCCGCCGTCATTGAAACCGGCTCTCTTTCCCCGCAGTCCGAGCCCGTGCGCGAGGGTTGGATTTACCTACAGGACGAAGCTTCACAACTCGTGGCCCACCTGGCGGCGATTCGATCCAACCCTCTCAAATCCCAGATTTCGAATCTCAAATTTCTGGACCTGTGCGCCGCGCCCGGCGGCAAGACGACGCTGCTGGCGCAGCTCGTCCCAGAGGACTCTCTGATCGTCGCCGGAGATTTGCGTCTTCATCGCCTTCGGACGATGAGGGAGCTGAGCGAACGACTCGGCGCCGCTAATATTCATCTCGTTCAGTTCGACGCCGCGGCGACGCTGCCGTTCGACGAACGGGAAGGCTTCGACGTCATTCTGCTCGACGCGCCTTGCAGCGGCCTCGGCGCGATGCAACGCAATCCGGAAATCAAACTGCGAATGAGCGAAGGCCGGATCGCGGGGCTCGTCGAATTGCAGAGGCGATTGATCGCCAACGCGGCGCGCCATTTATGCGTGGGTGGATTGCTCGTTTACTCTGTCTGTTCCACCGAGCCGGAAGAGGGCGAAGAGGTCGTCGCCTGGTTCCGCAAAAACAATCCCGAATTCCGCGACATGACGCGCGAGCGGCTCGTAGAAATCGGCCTGGATCCGTCGTCGCTGTTGACTCCGTCCTTCGGAGCCCGTACATTCACCCGCCGCCATGGCTCAGAATCCTTTTTCTTTTGCGTACTGTGGAAACGAAGATGAACTACGCCTCCAGGTCAGGCTTGAACGTTCCGGTCATCACCGTTCTGGATGATTCCGGCAGAGTGATAGCGAATGAACAACGCCAGGTCATTCGTCACGTCATCCAGAATGGTTACGGCGCCGATGTGATTTTCGGCGTCGGCACCACGGGCGAATGGAACCGCCTGGCCAACGCCGAACGCCAGCGCATAATGGAAATCGAGGTCGACGAAGTTCGCAGCATTAACGCCTCCCGGCGAGGATCGAGGATCGAGGATCGAGGATCGAGGATCGAGGATCGAACCGACTGCGCGATCTTCGATCTTCCATCTTCCATCTTCGATCTTCCATCTGTAGAGGCCTGGGTCGGGGTGAACGGCTCGACGCGCGCGGAAATCCTGGCCAATCTGGACGCCGCGATTCAACTGGGAGTGGACGCGGCGGTAATCGCGCCGCTCGCCGTCGAAGACCTCGCCGAACGCGACATAGTCCGATTCTTCCAGCGTGACGTCACCGACCTGCTCGAAATGTCGAGGAGCAGTCTGCCGATATTTCTTTACGACAACGCCGACATCAACGCCCAGGGCCGGCCGCCGCACATACGCACGCGCATCGTCAAACACCTGAGCCGTCTGCCCTGGCTGCGCGGCGTCAAGGTCTCGGCGTCACGGCGCGTCATAGGCAATTACACCAAAGCCGCGCTGCATTACAAACAGCCGGGCGAGTTCGGAATTTACATCGGGAATGCGATGCTTATCTTCCAGATGTATCGCCCCAGCCATGGCCTGTTCGGACGATTGCGCGAAGGATGGCGCGATCATCTGCTTCACGACACGCCGCCGATCGGCGTCGTCTCCGGACCCGCCAATTGCATGCCTCGCGAATGGCAAAAGGCCTGGCGCGTCTGCTGGTCAGGCGACGACGAATTGACCGATGTCTATCAGGATCTCTGTTCGCGCTTCGAGAAGATATGCGCTTTCGAAGAGAATGGCCGGCGCGTGGTAAAAATGATCGCCTGCCTGAAACAGGCGCTCGAGATTGACGGCGTGATTTCCAGCCCGGCGGTCGGCCGGGGAACAAATGCGCTTTCGGACGAGCAGAAGGAAATCTTCTGTGAAGATTACCATGCTTTACGCGACTACGCGGGGAAGAGGATCGATCCGACCTGGCAAACGGCTATCGAGTAGTTTCAAGCGGCGAGTTTTTTAACCTTAAAACTACTCGCCCGTTTCTCTACTCTCCACAGATCGTAAGACATCTGCATCAGCAACCAGTGTTCGGCGTTACCGCCGAATGCGAGCGAGAGGCGCTTCGCCATTTCGGGCGTGACGTTATAATGCCCATTGATAATGCCCGAGAGGTGCTTGCGGCTGACGCCGAGAGCCTGCGCCGTCGCGGTTATGCTCAATCCCATCGGCTCGAGCACCATCTCTTTCAACACTTCGCCAGGATGGGGCGGATTGTGCATCCTCATAGAATCTCCTAGTGATAATCGAGGTAATCGACGTCATTAACATCCGGGCTTTTCCAACGAAAAACCACACGCCAATTGCCTGACACTTTCACAGCCCAAAAACCCTTCATCATTCCCTTCAGCGGATGCGCGTCGAGACTCGGATACTGTCTGAAATCATCGAGGCTTGTGAGCGCATCGAGAATCCCGAGTATAAGGCGAAGACGTTTCGCCTGATTCGCCTGTATTCCCTTTATCTCACCCGTCAAGAAGAATTTTTCGAGCCCTTTGTGCTGAAAGCTCTTGATCATTTGAAGAGAGACTGTAACATAATAGGTTACACGGCGCCAAACGGCGTAGGGACCTAACTCCTGTTTGAACCGCTCCCGCTTTGCCCGCTCTTCACCAGTTCCAAAAAAGATTTCGCCGCGTGCGACAGCGACGATTCGCGCCGGTAGATGAGCCGCAGAACCTTCTCGATCTTCATTCCCTTCACCGGAACTTCGACCAGTTTGCCTGATTCGATTTCGTCCTGAACCGCCAACCTCGGCAGAATCGCTATACCGACATTCCGGATTACGAATTCCTTGATCGTTTCCAGCGTGCCCAGTTCGATGCAGATATTAAGTTGCGTGCGGTGCTGCGCAAACAACTCGAAGATGCGCGACCGGGAAGGCGTCTTGACGTTGTGCGCGACAAACTGCTCCTCGCCCAATTCCTTTACCGTCACCTGTTCGCGCCCGGCCAGGCGATGTTTCGGCGGGACTACCAGTACGAGTTCGTCACGATGAATCTCGTATGACTGCAGCGCCGGATGCATCGGGTCGTAGGAGAGAAATCCGAAATCCAGGTTGCGCTCCACGACTTCGAGCGGGATTTTTTCAGAGATGTTGCGGAAGACTTCTATTTTGATCTGCGGGTGGCGTTTGCGGTAGTCGAGCAGCAGGGCGGGCAGCACGTAAAATGACGTGCTCTCGTTCGCGCCGATGGTCAGCCGCCCGCGGAACATCCCTCGCAATTCGCTTATCGCTTCCTTCGCCTCGTCGCGCAGGTTGATCATCTTTTGCGCGTACGAATAGAGAATCCTGCCGGCCTCGGTAAGAGTCCCGGACTTGCTGCTGCGGTCGAAAAG
>DASUFM010000824.1:0-3349 GCA_036274535.1 Blastocatellia bacterium | reverse complement strand
GCGACGACGGTTTGGGCGCTGATTCAGCAATATGTTGCGCAGGCGGTCATCTATCGCCGCGTCAGATTTCTGCTGCTCGACGATTCGTTCGGGCCGGAGGAGCGGCGGAAAAGGACCAGGTTCGCGATTCTTTTGAACGCGGCCGTCTTTTCATCGGCCCACGCGCCGAACCCGTCACTCATGATCCTGACGTTCGCGGGCGGACTGATGTGGTCGTGGGTTTACGAGCGCGCGCCGAATCTCCCGGCGATCGCGCTCTCGCATGCGGCGGTCAGCCTGACGCTGATGAGTTCGCTGCCGCCCTGGCTGCTGCCGAGCATGCGCGTCGGATACAAATATTTCTTTTACCAGAGATTTTAGTATGGCTGAAAACTTTATCGAGAGGCGCAAAGCCAACTGGAAACGGCTGGAAGAGCTGATCGATCAGGCTCGCACGGCGCGTGGGCTGCGCCGTTTGAGTCGCGACGAGGTGCGCGAGCTCGGGCGGAGCTACAGGCGGGCCGCCACTGACCTGGCCGTCGCCAGAGTCGAATCGCGGGACCGGCGACTGGTCAATTACCTGAACAACCTGGTCGTTCGCGCCCACGGATTGATCTATCGCAACGAATCGAAAGGGGCGAGCGCCGTCCTGGCCTTCTACCTTTATGATTTCCCCGCGATCTTTCGGCGCACGTCACGCTACACGCTGGCGGTCTTTCTGATCTTCATCGCCCTCGGCGCCGTGTCGTTCATCGCGACCTGGCGCGACGACGATTTCGCCGACTTCGCCTACGTGTCGCGCCCTTTCGTTCAAAGCATCAAAAATCATGATAAATGGTGGGAAGTTCTGAACAAGGAGGCGCCGGTCGGAGCGGCCGGCATTATGACCAACAATATCGGCGTCGGCATCCTGACCTTCGCGCTCAGCGTCTTTCCGGTGGTCGGGACGATATACATACTGAAAACCACGGCGCTGCAATTCGGCGCCGTCAACGCGCTGGTTTTCAAATACGGGATGGGACATACGCTATGGTCGTTCGTCGCCGGGCATGCCGTCCTCGAATTCACCGCGATCTTCATCGCCGGCGGCGCCGGATTGATGGTCGGTTGGTCGATGATCGCGCCTGGCGAACGCGGGCGGCGCGAGGCGGTGGTCGAAAACGGCGCGGTGGCGATCAAGCTGATGGCCGGCTGCTTCCCGATGTTCGTGATCGCAGGCCTGATCGAAGCCTTCATCTCGCCGCTGCCTATCGCTTCCGGCTATCGATTCGCAGTCTCGGCGGCGACCGCCGTCGGACTTGCCGCATATCTGCTCAAACCCGAACGAAAAGCGCCGAACGGGCTGTGAACACTGCCCAAAACCCGGCGTCGTTGTGCTATTATTTAATCGCAATTCTGAAAATGACCTCTGTGGTGGTGATTCTTTACTATGAGCGACAAACCGACGACCAATCTGACAATTCTGAGCAAAAACACTATGTTTTCCTTCCTCGGACTGGTGCGCGCCGAGGAACTTGTAGACACCGACGGCCAGACCAAGCCCTATACCGCAGTGGTCAAACTGGACCCGCGAGAAGGCCAGCCGATCATGAAACATTTCAAGACAACCAGCGAAGCCGCCCGCAGCTACGAGGAAGCCGTCAACACCAGCCTCGAACGCGGCTGGAGTATTGTCTACCGGGGCGCGCCGTTGTTCGGATAGGCTGGCCTAAGGCCTTCCTGGGATTCGTGTATGATTAAACGGGAGGCTGGTAAATGAGATATAAAATAATCTGATGAGGGCTATAGCGTATCCTGCCCAGGCCTGCCAGGACGCTGGTCGCAGGGAGCGACTGAAGAGGAAGCCATCGAAAACATCATGGACGCGATCAAAGAATACTTAACGAAAGTCGAATCTTTGATTCAGGACGCCGAGGTCCGTAAGTTACTTTAACCAGGCTGTTCGGAGAGTTGGTCGGTAAGCGGCGATTTGTGTTCGAGTCCGTCGCTGACGATGCGGGCGGCGGTTTCGCTGATATGGGAGCGCCATAGCTTGCGGTCTTCTTCATGAGCGCCGCTGAGCAGCAGCAACCGCTTTAAAATCTCGGTCGTGACGGCGACCAGAAAAGCGCCCTGTCCGGCCTGTTGGCGCAGGTGTTCGTTGTCGCGGCGGGCGCGAACGCGTTCTTCATCCTGCTCGAAGCGCGGGATTTCCTCGTCAAGCAGGTCAAAGGCCGCAACGGCCAGTTTCTGGCGTCTGGAAGCGGCGAATCTGGAAAGTCTAGCCCGCAGGTCGGAACTTAAAGGAACTTCAATCAACGGCGAAGCGAGTTTGGCCGCCTGCATCGCCTGCTGGCCACGAATCGTGCGCCCGACGAGCAGGGTTACTATCAGCCAGTATGCGACAAACATGCCGAAGACCGCGGCGAAATCCAGGATCGACCAGGACTCTTTGCCTGTGAGGTATAAATAAGCGAAGGGTATAAAAGCGGGGATCACCGCAAGCAGGACTTTATACCAGATCAAACGTGATCTGTTTTGAGAGGGTTTTCCCGATGTATTGTTTTGTTCAGTCATCTCTTCACCTGCTCTTCACCTTTATCATAACCCAAAACCCAGCGTATATATTATAGGACAGATAGGGCGGATAGGACAGATAGGACCTCGCATTCTATCCGTCCCATCCGCCCTATTCTATTGAAACGCCGCGGTTATGAATGGCGTCTCTGCTGAAAAGAATCTACTTAAACGGAGCTGCATTATGTTCACCACTGATTCCATGCGCCGCCAGGCGGCCACGGCGTTGTTGATTGTCTGCGCGATTGTTCTGATCAGCGCGAATTACGGCGCTGCGGCGAAAGCTCAAAAAGCTTCCCCAAAACGCCCGCTGACTCATCAGGATTACGACGGCTGGCGTTCGATCCAGGGGCAAACCATTTCGCGCGACGGCAGGTTCATCGCTTACGCGCTGATTCCGCAGGACGGCGACGGCGAGGTCGTCGTTCGCAATCTGGCGACCGGCATCGAATGGCGCTACGGCCGAGGCTGGCGTCCGCCAGCGGCGCCGCCCTCCGGCGGCGGAGCGCCGGCCGGAGCCGCGCTCGCGGCAGGAAGGCTGACCAGAGTTTCATTCACCGCCGACAGTCGATTCGCCGCCTTCACCATCGAGCCGAACAAAGACGACGTGTTGAAAGCGCGCAAGGAGAAGAAGTCGCCTGACGCCTCGCCCAGGAACGCGCTCGGCATTATGGATTTGTCGAATGGACAGGTGACCCGCGTCGACCGAGTGAAGAGTTTCCAGACGCCGGAAGAAGGGCCGAATTGGATCGCGTATCAGCTGGAAGCCAAACCGGAAGAACGGAAGACCGACGACAAGGCGGCGGAACCGAAA
>DASUFM010000823.1:0-6464 GCA_036274535.1 Blastocatellia bacterium | reverse complement strand
GAATCGCGGCGGGAATGCGAAACACGGGCTGACGTCAGAGAGCGAAGCCGCCGATTAGAATGGATTGGCGGCTTCGCTCTCTTCGTTTAGCTTACTGAGGCAGCTCTGTCGTAAATGACCAGGCGTAATCGGCGGCGAGCGGCGTTCCAGTCGTGTCGGTGATGTGAGGGGCGGCCAGGCCTCCCTTGACAGTCACGGTATACACCTGCCCCGGCGTCAACGGAATCGTAGGAGTGAGCGTGAGCGTGAAGCCGTTCGTATCGAGCGCCCAGGTGAATGGAATCATCCTGTTCGCCGTGTCCTGCAGCAGGACTGTTGAGTAGCTCACGCTTGCAGGATCAATTGCCTCCGAGAACGTGACACTCGGCTTGACGCCAATCCAAACATTTCCCTGCCCCGTCGCGGGCAATGTCCAAATAACCTGCGGCGCCGAACTCGTCGGGTCGTTGAATATTACATCCACATAGTAATTCGTCGCGTTGGAAGCGGTTGTCGGAAATCCGCTCTCGCCGAAATGGTAAACACCGTTGGGGCCGTCAACACCATTCTGCAAGCCGTGCAGCGGGCCGTTGTCGACTCCCTTTGACGTGAAATAGCCGTCTTCGGCCACCTGATGCCCCTGCGGAGCGAAATAGGAGACCACGTAAGTGGTGTTGGCCTGGATCGGAATCGGCGTAATGAGAGCCTGCATCCAGACGTTATTCGGTTCCTGGTTGAATGTTGCGGAAAATAGCTGCGTCCCCGCGTTGTTCCAAAGATGGAGCGCGTGTCCGCTTCCGCTCTGTGGGCCGCCTTTGTAATACCTGACGCCGGTAATGAGGCCGTCGACATCCGAACGGAATTTCATTCCTACTTCAATAGGCGTTGGATCGTTTAGTTCGAGATTGGCCGGCCTGATGCTGGACGGAAACAGCGATATGCCGGGGATCGGCGGCTGCGGCGCCGCGGTAAATGTCCAGGAGTAATCGGCGTGGAGCGGCAGACCCGTCGTGTCAGTGATGTGAGGCTCGTTGGCGCCTCCCTTGAGGGTCGCCGTGTACGTCTCTGTGTACCGCAGTCTAAGCAAGTCCCTCGGCGCGAGCGCGACGACGTGAGCGATCGAGTCGTATGCAATATTGATGGGAACCGGATTGGCCTGCGAGTCCTGCAGAATGACTGTTGAATCCGTTAAGCTCGTGGGATCGATCGCTTTGGAAAACGCGGCTCTCGGAGCGATACCAACCGGAACATCAATTGAGCCTTCTGTCGGCGTCACTGAAAGAACTTGTGGCGGCGTCGGGCCTGACTCGGCGACTATGACGACAATTTCGGCGGGAGGATTCTGCTGGTTCCCGCTGTTGTCGCCCGCTCGGCTTTTGATTGTAGCCGGTCCCGGCATGGTAGGCGTCCAGTTATAACTCCATACGGTCGTCCCGGTAGCCACATTCCATGTGACGCCGCCGTCCACGGACACTTCGACCCTGGCCACCGTCCCACCGCCGGCGTCGCTCGCGGTTCCAGTGATATTGACTAAGTGGTCTGTTAATACAGTCGCTCCTACGTTTGGGAACGTGATTGTTGAAGTTGGCGGCGTCATCTCCTGGACTGTGACGGAAACCTGCGCCGGAGGATCCTGGACATTTCCGCTGTTGTCGACCGCGCGACTTCTGATCGTCGCCTGTCCCGGCGTGGCGGGCGTCCAAGTAAAACTCCATGCGGCCGTCCCCGTGGCCGCGCTAAAGGTAGCTCCGCCGTCCACCGAGACATCGACACGGGCTACCGTCCCGCCGCCAGCGTCGCTCGCAGTCCCGCTTATGGTAATTGTGGTTCCTGTGAGTACGGTCGCCCCTGGCGCCGGGGAAGTGATTGCCGAAGTCGGCGCCAGTGTGTCGGGAGTCGGCGTCGGGGTCGGCGTCGGACTTGCCGGGGTGTTGGGGCTGCTCGTCATTCCGCATCCGGAGTAGAGCAGTATCGAACTTACTACAACCAGTCCTATAAGCGTCCCGAAGACACTGAAATATTGTTTGGCGAACCTCTGAAATCCTTGTTTCATATATACCTCAGTTCTGGCGCTGGGGGCATTCCATGACTGATCTTTAGATAAGAGGCAAGCCTGGGTCTGCGACGATCCGATCAAAACCCCTTACCGGCTAGTGTCCGCGCGGCGATAACTACTGGCAACTTCCCGTCACTATCAGGGCTGTGGCGCCCTTTACCGCCGGAACGCCTTCCCGACTGATCGGAACGCTCACTTCGAAATCCTGGCGCGCGACATTGCCTCTGCCATCCCTCAGCCGCAGGGTGACCGTGTAAACACGGCCGTCACTCGTCTCAGAGCGTTCCGCCCTCAGTTGAACTGACTGGCAATCCGGAGCTATGACGATGTCGTTGATCGTATTGCCGTCGCCGCTGGAGTTGTCCGGTTCGTCGCTCGTCACCTTCTCGATCACCACGTCGCCGACGCCGAGTGTGGAGCAGTTGTCACCGACGCTCTCTACCATCTGGTCGATGGTCAAGGTGTGATACTCGTGATTTGGCGGCCAGAGCGAGATCGCGGGCTTGGGCGCAATGACTGGCGCGACATTTTCGGGAGCGACCGTTACGTCGAGTGACGCTTCGGCGAACAGGCCGCCGCCGTCCGTAACGAGCAGCGCGAAACCGGCGTTCGAGGCCCCGCAGGCCGCTACGACATCGGCCTTAACCTCGCCCGTGGCGCCCACAGTGATATTGGAAACAGTCACGCCGTTGACTGTCGCGCTCGTCGATCCGTTGACAGTTACCGCCAGCGCGCCGGCCGCCTGGTCGGGGTCGGAGACAGTTGCGATAGTTGTGTTGGTCGAGGGAGCGGCTTCAACTAGTGTTACAAGCGCCGCGCTGATCGCCGGAGGAGAGTTACCGGCGGCGGCAAAGATGTAAGCCGCCCCCAGTCCGTTGTTGGCGAATGGAGCTCCGACAATAAGCGTGTTTTTGTAGATCGCCACAATGCCGAAGATGTCCGGCGGCGGGGTGTCTGAGGCGGTCAGTTTCTGGACCTCGCCCCAGTTGCCAGGCCCGCCCTGGTTTCTTTCAAAGATGTAGGCAGAACCGGGGGACTCTCCGCCAAAGACGGCATTGGAAGCTCCGACAATGGCCCTGTCCTTATAGATCGCCACGGCCATGCCGAAGGCGTCAAACTCCACGCCATCCGAAGCGGTCAGTTTCTTGACCTCGCCCCAGTTATCGGGCCCGCCCTGGTTTCTCTCAAAAATATAGGCTGAGCCTTGATTGAAGTTGTTTCCGACGTCGTGAAGGTAAGCCCCAACAATGACTGTGTCCGCGTAGATCGCCACCGTGCCGAAGGAGTCAGACTCCGCGCCGTCTGAAGCGGTCAATTTCTTGACCTCTCCCCAGTTGTTGAGCCCGCCCCGGTCTCTCTCAAAAATATAGGCCGCGCCCCGAAAGCGGTTGACTCCGATGGCGCTATTGGGAGCCCCGACAACAAGCGTGTCTTCGTAAATACTCACTAGAATGCCGAAATTGTCTCCCCTGGCGCCGTCCGAGGCGTTTATTTTCTTGACCAGCCCCCAGTTGTTTGGCCCGCCCTGATTCCGCTCGAAGATGTAAACTGAGCCCTGGTCGATGGCGCCGCCGACGTCATCACTGGCGGCAGCGACAATGGCCGTATCTCCGTAGATCGCCACACGGCCGAATTGGGACTGCCTCTGGCCGTCCGGAGCAGTCAGTTTCTTTACCTCACCCCAGTTGTCGGCCCCTCCCTGGTTCCGCTCGTAAATATACGCTGAGCCTTGAAAGATGTTGCCTCCGATGGTATCGATGGTAGCCCCGACAATGACCGTGTCCTCGTAGATCCCGACTAACACACCGAACCAATCATTCCCTCCGCCGTCCGAGGCGGTTAGTTTCCTGACCAGCCCCCACTGGTCATTTCCACCGCGGTCCCTTTGGAAGATGTAGGCCGCGCCTTGCTCGAAATTGCCCTCGATGCTCTCGAAAGGAGCCCCGACAATGACCGTGTCCTCGTAGATAGCTATTCCCTGGCCGAAGAAGGAACCCTCTCCGGCCTCTGAAGAAGTCAGCTTCCCGGCCTCCGTGAAGGCGGTATCAATCCGCGCAGGGTAGCTCGCGGCGCCTGATCGCGCCGCAATCACCGCCTCCTCGAGCGAGTTATATAAATTCTGTTGCTTGAGATATTCGGCGGCAGCGGCGCCTTGCAGGCCGGGCATCGGCGCCGGCGTGTCGGCGATTCGAGCCTTGCCGGGCGAGGCGAAAATCGCCGCCGCCATCAGCAAAACGAACGTACAGATCAGACGCATTTGCAAGCGTAGTTTGCGGGAAAAAGAATTCCAGCGCATAAAATCGAGAGTAGTTCGCATAGTCGATTTGTCTCCTTAACAGGTTACGAGCGCAGATCACACGCCCCCAATACCTGATGCTGAAATCGGGAAAGTATTTCAAGGAGCTAAAGCTGAGGTTGGAATGGAAAAACTCGTTTTGGCTGGATCACTTCCTCACGACACTCAAATAGTAATAATCTCCTGTCTCTTCCAGAGTTCCGTCCGGCGCGTGTCCGTTGAGTCTCAACTCATAATCGCCTTCCGCCAGAATCCCGGCCGGCAGCGACAAATCAATGGATTGGCCTGATCCTGTTCGTTTAGCCCGCAACCCACCCTGGCTCAATTTTTCAGCGCCTTCGGCCGTCAACAGTATGACTTGATATGATTTGTACTCTGCTCCCCCTTTAAGTTTCAGTCGCAGCTTTAACAGCCCCGCGCTCGGTGGGAGGTAAAGTTTCTTCATACCAGACGCCTGATCCCTGACAATCGAAGGCGCAAGGACAAGCGAAATCATGGAAGGGCGCTTCTCTGCCTGCTCGCCGGATTGCGCCTGCGCCTCGCTTAACCTCCGCCGCAACCCCACATTTTCATCCATCTCGCGTTCCAGCTTGAGGGTCAACTCATCAACCCGGGCGCGCTCCTGTTGCGCCTGCTTTTGCAAATGATCTTCTTGAACCGCCAGCCGCGCCTGCGACTGGTTAAGTTCGTTTCGCAACCTGACTGTCCCGATGACGACCCAGATCAAGGCGAACGACGCCAGGGCAAGAACCGCCAGTGAAACCTTTACTGGCGCCCCTTGGACGACAAAATATGACTTTAGAAACTGCCAAAAGCGCCGTGGTTCTCGATCGGCGACATCATTCTCAGCCGTCCCGACTGACGCGGCTTCCGACAACCTGCGCGCAAGCGCCGAAGCCAGGATGGCTCTCTTCCGGTTTTGCTCGGAAGAGAGAAACTGTTTTTCGAACTGTTCACGCTCGCCTGGCGAAAGTTTATTTTGCGCGTAGTCATAAAACAGTTCGTCCTCCAACGCCAGAAGCCGCTCATAGTGTCGATCGTCGCGCAGAAACTCTTCTTCTATTTGCAGCCGGCGATCGTCGGGCAGGTTTCCCAGCAGATACCGGATCAGCAGTATTTCGTTGTCGGTTTCATCTTTCATATTCATTCACTGTGTCTTATTGCTTCAATAACAAGTGACGAAAACCGAAATACCTTTCATACAGCCGGTCCGCGCCCGAGGCGCTTCTCGACGCATTTTTCGATGGCGGCTCTGATGCGGTGAGCGCGAATCCTCAACGCATTGAGCGGTATCCTCAGCGATTCAGCCAGTTCCTTCCGGCGCGCTTTATTCGGAGCGTCTTCTCCCTGATGATATCTGGTGATGAGATAGAGACTCTCGGGCGGGAGCTTTTGCAGGCATTGATTTAGATATTCAAGCAGGCGCTCTTTTTCATTTTGATCCATCTCGCGCAGCAGTAAATCTTCTGGATTCAGCGGGAGGCCTTGAATCCGCGCCGCCCCTTCAAGCGTTTTTGTCGTCTGTTCAGCGTTTCTCCAATATTCTCTCAAGACGTTGAGCGCGACGCCATGAAAGTATGAATAAGGATCATCTGACCTGATCGAGACTCCATCGGCAATCTTCATGGCCACCCGGTTGAATGTTTCGTCCGCGCATTCTTCCGCATGGGCGCAACCGCGCCACTCGAACAATTTCACCAGCTTACGCCGAATTTTCTCGTACCGCTCGCCGGCCAGTTCAATATCAGGATGTAACTCGGCCATCATCTTATCGAATGTTTCTCGGGTGATGACCCATTCTTTTTTTTGGGGAATCCACGCGCTCATCGCTATTTCCACTCGCCCTGGAGGACGAACGCGGCCCAATAATAGGGCGCTCGCCATTGTTTCTGTTTCCAGATCGACAATTGAGCTTGACGTAACGCTTCCGCCGGGCGCAACGCTTCGGGCCCGAGCAGGCCCTGATAAAATAGTTTCATCAGTTCACTGGTGGCCCGGTCGTCCACCTTCCACAGGCTTGCGACAACGCGGGGGGCGCCTGCATACATAAACCCTCGCGTCAGTCCTATCAGCCCCTCTCCTTTGATCTCTTTGCCCAGCCCGGTCTGGCAGGCGCTCAGCACCACCAACTCC
>DASUFM010000822.1:0-6844 GCA_036274535.1 Blastocatellia bacterium | reverse complement strand
GTTTTCGACCTTGAAATCGCAGCCGAGCAGCCCCGTCGGGACGAAGTTGGGTTGCGGCGCGTCGCCGCCGCCGGAATTGTGGTGGCCCACGGACATATTGCCGAGCATCTCACGGAAGAGGTAATTCAAATCCTCGCGATGACCGACGCCGTCCAGCCATGCTTCGTATTTCTTTTTCGTGCCTTCGTAATCGAGTCCGTGCAGTTTCGGATCGTAGAAGAAATCGCGCTGGATGCGCCACGCTTCGTTGTACATCTGCTTCCATTCGGCTTTCGGATCGACATAGACTTCCATGTCTTCAATCTTGACCACGCCCTCGCCCGGTTTGACGGGCGTCATCGTCGGCATGATCGTGTAGCGCCTGCCTGTCCCGACCAGCATTTTCTCGCCGTTTGCCGAGAGCGTAAACGCCGTGACGTTTTCCTGGACCTTGTCGAACTTCTTCTTTTCAAGCTCGAATTTATGAATGGTCATGGGGCCGCCGCCAAGCAAGCCTCCGCCGGCGCTTTCGGCAATGAAGATGACGCCGGGTTTGGCCACGCCGATTCCGGCGTAATCTCGCGCCGGAATCGGCAAAGCGAGGATGCGCTGCCCGATGCCTTCGAAATCTATTGCGACCTTCGGCGGCTCTTTCTTTTCTCCGGGCTTGGGGGGGGCCGCCGAGGCGCCGTTCTTTTTATCCTCAGCGACTTTCTCTTCGTCGCTTTCGGGCGCGAGCGGCGAAGCCTCGCCTTTCTTCAACACCACGACGTAAACGCTGCGAGTGGTCTGATGCGGGAAGGCCGACATATCGAGCCAGCCGGTGGCGGGCCCCGCGTTGGTGCTGGCGGTGAAATATAGATACTTGCCGTTCTTGTCGAAAGCGGCGAAGCGCGCGTCGCTCATTCCGTCGGTGACCTGCGACGATTTGCCGGATTCGAGCGAATGGATGAAGACGGCGCACATGCGGTTCTTCAACTGCTTCGTGTATGAGATCCACTTGCTGTCCGGCGACCAGTCCGGGTCCATTACGCGCCAGGGATTTTCGTAGGTGTTTGTGTCGACCTTGACCGGCGCGCCCTTCTCGACGTCGACGTACCAGAGGTTGAGCCGCTTGTCTGTGTAAGCGATCTTTTTGCTATCTGGCGACCACACAGGCGAATAGAAATAAGACGGCGGATTGCCCAGATCGATCTTCTTCACTTCGCCGATGCCCGATTGTGGAGATAAATGCAGAGCGTATTCGCCGGATTCATCGCTGAAATACGCGATCCACCTGCCGTCGGGCGACCACGCCGGGTCGCGGTCCGCGACGCCTGGCGAATTGGTCAGATTGCGCGCGTTGCCTTTGTCGGCCGTCGCGCTGATGATCTCGCCGCGGGCTTCAAAGACGGCGCGCGCGCCGGTCGGCGAGAGCGCGACGTTCGCGATGCGCCCCGCCGCCTTCTCGTAGCGCGGGCGGACGCTCGCCAGATCGGCGTTGAGCGTGATGTTGACCTTGCTGGTCCGGCCGGTCTTCAGGTCGTAAAGCCTGATCTCGCCGAACTGCTCGTAAACGATCCCGTCCGGGCCGGCCGACGCCGATTTGATGTCCAGAGCGTTTGGCCCGTCATTTTTGATCAACTGTGTCACACGCTTCGTCTTCGTGTCGTAATTGAAGAGCGTGAAGCGGCCGTTGCGGTCGGAGAGGAAATATACCTTGTCGGCCTCTCCCTGTGGCCACATCGGATTGAAATCGTTCGAATTCTGTCGCGGGACTTCGACCACCGCGGAATCGCTCAGATTCGCGATCCAGATCTTGGTCAACCGCCCACCGCGATAATTCTTCCACTGCGCGAAGGCGGGGGCGATCGGCGTGTAGGCCAGTTTCGATCCGTCGGGCGAATAAGCGCCATCATCGGCCATCGGCAAAGGGACCTCGGTCTCAAAACCGCCTTCAACCGGAATGGTGAAGAAACGCTGGAAGCGCGAGTAACTGGCGCGGCTCGAACGCAGCAGAATGTTCTTTCCGTCAGGCGTCCACGCGATGGCGATGTCGGCGGCGGGGTGATAAGTCAATCGCCTCGGCGAACCGCCCGAAGCGGGGACGACGAAGACATCTGTGTTACCGTCGTACTGGCCGGTGAACGCGATCATCGCCCCGTCAGGCGAGAAGATCGGATTGGTTTCAAATCCGACGCCGGTGGTCAATCGCGTGGCCTCGCCGCCTTCGCGCGCCGCGATCCACAGGTCGCCGGCGAAGGTGAACGCGATTTGCGTCCTGCTCAAGGCGGGCTTTTGCAGCAGTAGCGGTTTCTCCTGCGCGAAGCAGGCGCCCGCGACTGCGAGCATGCATATCAGTGTCGGGATTATCTTTTTCATTGTTTTTTTCCTGTGAAACCAGTTCATAGTCCCGGCTTTGGGCCAGTAATGTTGAGTGTAGGGGCAAAAGATTATCACTTCTCAATTCTCCATTTTTCATTTCTGGCAATTACTTGGGCTAAAGCGTCTCTGCCATAAAATGGATGTGAGAAGGGACAATTCAGAATGTTTTTCCCTTTAGAAACCGGGTTGGTTGATTGATTTGGTGTCCAGTTTCGGCGCGTACTTCTTCGCCACGTTTTCGATTTCGCTCGCCTTGCCGATCAGGACGAAGACCAGGTCGTCCTGCGGAAAATATTGTTTGATCACGCGCCTGGCGTCTTCCATAGTCATCGCATCGATCTTCGCGTAAAAGTCGTTGATCTCGCGCTCGTCGAAGCCGTAAAACTCCAGTTGCGCGATCTGCGTCGCCAGTTGATCGGTCGTTTCGATTTGCGGCGGGAACTGTCCTTTGATGTAGGCTTTCGCCGATTTCAGGTCCGCTTCGCTGATCCCCTGCTCGCGCAGCTTCTTGAGAATGTCCAGCGTCATATCAATGGCCTTCTCGGTAGTCTCGTTGCGGGTGAAGGTCGAGATGACGAACTGGCCTCGCGCGCGATTCTGCGCGAAGGACGACGATGCGCCGTAAGTCAATCCAGAACTGACGCGCAGCGCGTCGTTGAGCATCGAGGTGAAGCGCCCGCCGAAAAGAGTGTTGACGACCCTGATGTAAACGCGGTCGGGATTGTTCCGCGCAATGCCGAGATTGCCTATCTGAATGGGCTCGATATATTTTTCGGCCAGTTTGACGATCTCTTCCGGACTGACGTCGCCGGACATGACCATCGTCGCGTTCGACGGCGAATAGCCCATCTCGAAATGGCGCTTGAGGTCTTCCGGCTTCCAGTTCTCTATGTCCACCATCCATCCCACCACGGGCCATTGATAAGGGTGCGCGGTGTAGGCCGTGGCGAACAGCTGTTCGTACAAAATTCCGAAGTTGCTGGCGTCAATCGACGTGCGCCTCTCCGAGGCGACGACGCCGCGTTCCGATTCGATGACCTTGGGGTCGAAGCTCAGGTCGGCGATCCGGTCGGCTTCGAGATCGAAGATCAGGTCGAGCGCCGAACGCGGGAACCAATCCTGATAAACCGTCACATCACGGCTGGTGTAGGCGTTGTTCGCCCCACCGTTGGCCTCCATCACCACGTCGAATTGCTTCGGGCCGTATTTCTTCGCGCCGTTGAACATCATGTGCTCGAAGAAATGCGACAAACCGGTCGTGCCGGGCCGCTCATTGCGCGAGCCGATGCGGTAGAAGACATACAGCGCCACGTTCGGGATCGAATGATCCTCTTCGATGATGATCTTCATCCCGTTCTTGAGCGTGTGCGTCTTGATTTGCAGTTGCTGGGCGGGCGCGACGGCGCACAGGATGATGATGGTCGCCAGGGCAGGCAGTAATCTCGCGACAATCTTCATAGCTTTACCTCTTTCATTACGATTCGGTACGGCCAGTAAATCGCGAAATGAATGAAGAGATCGATTTTCCATTTTCCATCTGAGATTTGAGATTGGTCATTGCCGGAGGATCCCGATCCAATGCCCTGTCAACATTGAACGATTTCCGGGCAATGACAATTGTCAAATCTCATATGGAAAATGATAAAAATTCTTCTTTCCCGATTTCGCGATTTACTGACCGCGCAACTTCCGCGCCGGTCTCAATTCCCTGAGCTGGCCGCCGCCTTTGTTCCGTTATGGTAATTGGGGTACGCCGGCCGCTGGACGGGCTTCGGCGGGTTCTTCTTCAACTCCTCCATCAGCCAGCTGACGGCTTTTTCGAGTTGAATGTCGTGGCCTTCGCGCCAGGCTTTCGGATCGAATTCGATATCGATGTCGGGCGCGACGCCGTGGTTCTCGATCTCCCACTTGCCTTCGGGCGTGTAAAAAGCGAAGTGCGGCGCGGTGACAGAGCCGCCGTCAATCAACGTCGGATAGCCGCCGATGCCGACGAGTCCGCCCCAGGTGCGTTTGCCGATCAGCGGGCCCACCTGCGCGCGGCGGAACATGTACGGCAGATAGTCGCCGCCGGAGCCGGAATACTCGTTGATCAGCATGGCCTTCGGCCCCGGCATCACTCCGAACGGCTGGCGGAAATCCTCGCCGTCGCGCACCGCCCAATAACTCATCAGCGGCTTCTTCAGATAATCGACTACGTAATCGGCGGCCTGGCCGCCACTGTTGTAACGTTCGTCGACGACCGCTCCCTGCTTGTCGAGCTGCGAGAAATAATAGCGGTTGAAGAACGTGTAGCCTCCTCTCGCCGTATCAGGCAGGTAGATGTAAGCCAGTTTGCCGTCACTCAGCTTGTCGACCTTGCGGCGGTTCTCTTCGACCCAGGCCAGGTTGCGCAGCCCCTGTTCATTGGCGACAGGCACGACCGTCACTTCGCGCGAGCCCGATCCGTCAGGGTTCGGGCCGACTTTGATGACGACCTGTTTGTTGGCCGTGCTCTCGAAGAAGCTGTAGATGTTGTCATTGGCCGTCAGGTCGCGCCCCCTGACCGCCAGCAGGTATTCGCCCGCGACGACGTTGACGCCGGGCTGCGTAAGCGGCGCGCGCAGGTTCGGGTTCCAGTTCTCGCCGTTATAGACGCGCGCGAAGCGGTAACGCCCGTTTTCGATCTTGTAATCGGCCCCGAGCAACCCGCCCGGCACGAAGTTCGGGCGAGGCGCGTCGCCGCCCTGCACGTAAAGATGGCCGACCGATAATTCGCCGAGCATCTCCTGGAAAAGGTAATTCAGGTCGGCTCTATGGGCGAGCGAAGCCAGATAGGGCTCGTACTTTTTCGCAGTCGCCTGCAGGTCCAGGCCGTGATAGTTCGGCGCGTAGAAGAAGTCGCGTTCGATGCGCCATGTCTCGCGATACATCTGATCCCATTCGGCGCGCGGGTCTACGTGGACTTCCATATCTTCGACCTTGAGCCTGCCCTCGCCGGGCTTGAACGCCGGCGTGCCGAGCGTCGCGGTCCCCGCGATGAACAGGTTTTGCTGCCGCCTGTAAAGAATCTTCTCGCCGTTGGCCGAGATGTCGAAGCCGTTGACGCCGTCCAGCGCCTTGTCGAACTTGCGCTTCTCCAGATCGAATTTGTGCAGCGTGGCGCCCTGACCGCCTTCGGGGAGTTCGACGATGAAGAGAGCGCTGGCCTTGCCGGCCGCCAGGCCGACGTAATTCCGGTTCGGTATAGGCAACGCCAGGATACGCTGGCTGATGTTGTCGAAGTCAATGACGACCTTCGGAGGCTCTTTCTTATCGCCCGGCTTGGGAGCGCCTGCCGCCCCCTGCGCCACATCAGGCTTCTTTTCGCCTTCTTTCTCCTTGTCCCCCTGTCCCCCTGTCTCCCCGTCCTTTTTCTCAGCGGGCTTATTCTCGGCGACTTTCTCTTCATCGCTTTCGGGAGCGAGTGGCGACGGATCGGTCTTTTTCAAGACCGCGACGTAAACGCTGCGCGTCGGGTGGTGCGGATAGCTGGACATGTCGAAGCCGAAGACGCGCGGGCCGATGTCGGTGCTGGCGGAGAAATAGATGTACTTGCCGCTCTTGTCGAAGACCGGAAACAGCGCGTCGCTCAATCCGTCGGTGATTTGAGTGGTTTTGGCGTCTTCGAGAGAATAAACAAATATCGCGTTGTACCACGATTTGAGAGGCTTGGCGTAAGTCAGCCATCGGCTGTCGGGCGACCAGTTCGGCGCGCCCGAGATCCCACGGGTCGATGTATCGATCCTGACCGGCTGGCCCTTCTCGATGTCAATGTACCAGTAATTCAACCGCTTGTCGTAATAAGCGATCTTTTTGCTGTCGGGCGACCAGGTCGGGCTGTAAAAGAACGACGGCGGATCGCCCAGGTTGATCTTTTTCACCTCTCCCATTCCCTTCTGATCGCGCAGGTGCAACGCGTACTCTCCGGATTCGTCGCTGAAATAAGCGATCCATTTGCCGTCCGGCGACCATGAAGGATCGCGTTCGGCCACGCCCGGAGTGTTGGTCAGGTTGCGAGCGTCGCCTTTTTCAGCGGGAACGGTGATGATCTCTCCGCGGGCTTCGAAAACCGCGCGGGCCCCGGTCGACGATATCGCCCATGCGTTGATGCGGTTCGCGACCTTCTCGTATTTCGGGCGCAGGGAGAGCATGTCGCCGCTGATCGTGATGTTGACCGGCTTCGTCTTCCTGGACTTCGTATCGAAGATGTTGAGCGAGCCGAATTGCTCATAAATGATCCCGTCCGGGCCCGCCGAAGCCGATTTGATGTCGAGACCGCCGTTTGGAATCAACTGCGCGACTTTCTTCGTCTTCGTGTCGTAGTCGAACAGCGTGATCGGGCCGCCACGATCGGATAAGAAATACACCTTATCGCCGATCCACATCGGGTTGTAATCGTTGGAGTCGACGCGAGGAATCTTCTCTATGTTCGAATCACTCAGGCTCGCGATCCAGATCTGCGAAGCCATTCCGCCGCGATAAC
>DASUFM010000821.1:0-8084 GCA_036274535.1 Blastocatellia bacterium | reverse complement strand
TTCTTCGCTGTCCTCTTTCTGTTTGCATTGGTTAAAGCCTTCCTGTCTGTTCGTCGGGGAAATATCGCTCTACACCGGGAATGGATGATCCGAATGTTTGCTATCGGATTGGCGGTAGCCACTGTCCGGCCCATCGTCGGCGTGTTCTTCGCCACCAGGAGCATTACGCATCTGGCGCCTCATGACTTCTTTGGCATAGCTTTTTGGCTCGGCTTCACAATCCACCTGATCGCCGCGGAGATCTGGATCAACTATACGAGACTGGTATCGCTAAAGAGCTTCAAAAAGTAATCGCGCTCAGGTCGCCAAAGAACTGACAGCCTTTTTGGCGACCTGAGCGCGATTATCGCAGTGAGAAGCGTTTCATGGATTGAAGCGCGTCATGTCCTCTACTCAGTCAGGTCGAAGCGGTCGAGGTTCATCACCCTGGCCCATGCTTTCACGAAGTCCCGCACGAACTTCTCTTTTCCGTCGGCCGAAGCATAAATCTCCGCGACGGCGCGCAGTTCGGAGTTCGACCCGAACACCAGGTCAACAGGGGTCGCCGTCCACTTAACCTTGCCGGTTCCGCGGTCGCTTCCCTCGTAAACGCCCTCGGAGGTGGAGGACTTGCTCCACTTGGTGGACATGTCGAGCAGGTTAACGAAGAAGTCATTGCTCAACGTCCCGGGCTTATCGGTGAACACGCCGTGCGCAGTTTGTCCGGTATTGGCGTTCAAGACTCGTATGCCCCCGACGAGAACGGTCATTTCAGGAATGGTGAGAGTCAGCAGATTCGCCCGATCGACCAGCGCCTCCGCCGGCGACAGGCGCTGCCCCTTGCGGAAGTAGTTCCGGAAGCCGTCCGCGGCCGGTTCAAGCACGCCGAAGGACGCCGCGTCCGTCTGAGTTTCCGACGCGTCCACGCGCCCCGGCGTGAATGGAACCTGCACGTCGTACCCCGCCTTCTTCGCGGCCTGCTCGATAGCGGCGGCGCCGCCCAGAACGATCAGGTCGGCCAGCGATACCTTCTTCCCGCCGGATTGCGCGCCATTGAAGTCCTTCTGGACGCCCTCCAGCCGCTGCAACACTTTGGCTAGTTCACTCGGATTATTGACTTCCCAATCCTTTTGCGGCGCGAGGCGAACGCGCGCGCCGTTCGCGCCGCCGCGCAAGTCGGAGCCCCGGAACGTGGCCGCCGACGCCCAGGCTGTCCTGACCAGTTCGGGGACGGTCAAACCCGTTGCCAGTATCCTGGATTTCAGTTCCGCAACATCCTTCGTGTCGACCGGCGCATAAGAGACTCGTGGGAGCGGATCCTGCCAAATCAGGTCCTCGCTCGGAACTTCCGAACCGAGATAGCGGGAACGCGGGCCCATGTCGCGGTGGGTCAGCTTGAACCACGCCTTGGCGAACGCGAGTTTGAATTCCTCCGGGTTCTCCTTGAAGCGCTTCGCGATTTTCTGATAGCTCGGGTCGAATTTCAGAGCGAGGTCTGTCGTGAACATGATCGGCGCATGCCGCTTTGACCTGTCATGCGCGTCCGGCACGAGGTTCGATCCCTGCCCATTAGCGGGAATCCACTGGGTCGCGCCGGCCGGACTCTTGGTTTGTACCCACTCATAGGCGAACAGGTTGTCGAGATACTGCGTGGTAAATGCGACCGGATTGGCCGACCACGCCCCTTCCAAACCGCTGGTGACCGTGTCGCCCGCATTGCCGCTGCCGCACTTGTTCTGCCAGCCGAATCCCTGCTCCTCGACGCTGGCGACTGCGGGCTCGGGGCCTACGCATCTGGACGGAGCGTGAGCGCCATGCGCCTTGCCGAAGGTGTGGCCGCCGGCGATGAGCGCAACCGTCTCCTCGTCGTTCATCGCCATGCGGCCAAAGGTTTCGCGGATGTCCCTCGCGGCCGCCAGCGGATCCGGCTTGCCGTTCGGGCCTTCGGGATTCACGTAAATCAGGCCCATCTGAACCGCCGCAAGCGGCTTCTGCAACTGACGGTCGCCGCTATAGCGCTCATCCGCAAGCCACTTCTTCTCAGGCCCCCAATAAACCAGATCCGGCTCCCACTCGTCCCTGCGCCCTCCGGCAAAGCCGTAGGTCTTGAAGCCCATTGACTCCAGCGCGACATTTCCGGTCAGTACCATCAGATCGGCCCATGAAATCTTTTGACCGTATTTCTGCTTGACCGGCCAGAGCAGTCGCCGCGCCTTGTCGAGGTTGCCGTTGTCCGGCCAGCTGTTGAGCGGATCGAATCGCTGTTGACCTCCGTCGGCGCCGCCGCGCCCGTCAGTCACACGGTATGTGCCGGCGCTGTGCCAGGCCATCCGGATGAAGAGCGGCCCGTAGTTGCCGTAATCGGCCGGCCACCAACTCTGCGACGTCGTAAGGACTTTCTTGATGTCCTGCTTGACGGCATTGAGGTCAAGGCTTGCAAATTCCCTGGCATAGTCGAATTTTTCGTCCATCGGGTTGGACCTGGCTCCATGCTGCCTAAGCGGCGAAAGATCGAGTTGCTCAGGCCACCAGTACTGGTTCGGCATCGGCGTCCCCTGCGCTCGGACCGCATCCGTGAGCGCCAGCGATAAAGCCGCGACCATAAACGCGGCGAGCAATGTCTTCAAGTTATTGTTCATTGATTTCTCCTTGATCGAACGGGAGGGCCGTTCAATTTTAAGTGTGCCGGGCGGCGCCGCTATCTCGCTCGTGTAGCAGGTCCTTTAGCGACTTTAGCAAAGGATAAAAGCGTAATTACTGACGAGCTTGACGCATCAAGATGATGAGGTACGGGCAGGCCCATTTATTCGACGATCGATTCGTTTTTCCGCTTATGATAAAAAAGCGTCTGAACTTTCAACTGTCCACTGGAAATAACACTCTAATCGAAGTTTTATTCCCATCTTTATTCCCGCCCGGGAAAAAATTATTTATTGGGGAATAATCCACAATCGCAGGTGTTATTCTCCCTGGACCAGAACGAGATTCCCCTATTCTTAAGGAGCGTATGAAGAAGAAAGAGCATCCAGAGACATCGCCGGAAGAGATATCGTCGGGCTTCCGCGAGGCGGCTCTCGAACATCTGGATGCGCTTTTCGGATTCGCGATGGTCCTGACGCGAAATCGGATGGAAGCCGAGGACCTTGTCCAGGAAACCTACTTGCGCGCAACGCGCGCCTTTGGCCGGCTGTTGCCCGACACGAACCTCAAAGCCTGGTTGTTCGCCATTATGCGCAATATTCGACTCAATCAATTGCGCGCCGCCGGCGCCAGGCCTGAGTTCATCGATATCGACGCCGAGGAAGAAGCGGATTTGCTCGACCCGGCGACCGACGACCCCTACAACATTCTGGTTCGCGAGATGGAGCGCGAAACCGTGCGATCCGCCATCGAGCGATTGCCGGATCATTATCGCGAGATCGTTGTCCTGAGGGATCTGGAAGGATTCAGTTATCAGCAGATCGCGACGATGCTGCAGTGTCCGGCCGGAACGGTGATGTCGCGACTGGGACGCGCCCGCAAGCGGCTCCGCGCGTTGCTGCGCGGCTGGCAGGCGAGTTCGGGAGGGGCAGTAAAGTGAAAGAAGGAAATCCGAAATTGACGAGCAGGTGCGAGGCCATCCGGTCCCAGATGTTTTTTTATCTGGACGACGAATTGCGCGACCGCGAATTGTCGGATTTCGAGCAGCATCTGGAGAGTTGCATCGAATGCCGGCGCTCCTGCGAGCAGCAGCGCCGCGTCATCGAAAGTGTGCGCGCCGCCCGGCCGATGTACGTGGCTTCTTCTGAACTGCGGGATCGCATCGCGGATCTCCTGGAACAGGCGCCGGAACCCTATGTCGCATCCAGTCCCTTGCGCAATCGCGTGAAGCAAATCCTCGGCTTCGATCAGCGGACTGCCGCCCCCCGGTTCGCATTCCCGGGAATGCGGGCCCTGGCGTTCGTGGTTGCAATGCTTCTTTTGGCCGGCTTCTGGTTTTTCCAGCGACGGCCGGCGCCGCCCACGCCCTCTGAATTCGCCATGATGGCGGTCGATTCGCACAGCCGCCGCATCAGGAATCGGCTACCGCTGGAAATCAAGACGTCCTCGCCGGCGGAAATCTCGGACTGGTTTTCCGGCAAGGTGCCCTTCAGTTTGAAATTGCCCAACTATCAGGAAAATTCCGGCCAGGCGAGGCTCTATCATCTGGAAGGCGCCCGCCTGGTCGGATTCAAGAACGATTACGCCGCCTTTGTCGCCTATCAAATGCGCAATCGCCCCATTACGCTGGTCGTAACCTCCAATCACGTCGCGATGCCTTCGGGCGGCGAGGAAATTCCGTCGAAGGGGTTGAAATTCCACTACGACGCCATCAACGGATTGAAGGTCATCACCTGGGCCGATCGCGGCCTTACCTACGCGCTCGTCTCCGACATGGAAGAACGCGGGCAGCAATCCTGCATCGTTTGTCACGAAGGCGCCAAGGATCGCGATTTCATTGAGAGTCTCAAACCAGGGCGAACGAGTTTGTGATGGGGCTCCACGGAACGGCGCCATTCATCCTGTAGGTTGGTTGTATTTGTTTTGCGTCTCGTTCAATGTGAAAATGCCTCCGGATATGCGATGAATATTCCGCCAAGACCTGGAAATGTTTGACAGCTTCCGGTAAAAGAGTAAAAAAACGGTTATAGCGAGCGGGGGCGATCTTGCCCTTTGCCATCAAGACTCTTTTTCGAGGACAAAACCTAATGATCGAGAGAAGACACCTACTCAAAGGCGCCGCCGCGGCGCTGACCACCTCCCTGTTCACCGGACGCGTGAGAGGCGCCAACGACCGCATCGCGACTGGCCACATCGGCATTGGCGCGATGGGATCGAGCAATCTGGGCTTCGCGTTGAAACTGCCGGATGTCGAGCCGGTCGCTGTATGCGATGTGTACCAGCCGCATTTGGAAAGAGCAGTCGCCACGGCCGACAAGGCAGGTAAGACCGTCAAAGCCGTGAAGGACTTTCGTGAGATTCTCGCCGACAAATCCATTGACGCCGTATGCATTTCAACCCCCGATCACTGGCACGCTTATATGAGCGTCGAGGCGTGCAAGGCCGGTAAAGATGTCTTTGTCGAAAAACCGGCTTCGGTGTACGTCGAGGAGGGACGCAAGATGGTACAGGCCGCGCGCAAATACAATCGCGTCGTGCAGGCGGGAACAATGCAGCGATCCGGCGGTTATTTCACAAAGGCGGCGGAGATCGTCAAAAGCGGCTTGATCGGCGAAGTGTCGTTTTGTCACACCTGGCAGGCAGGCGCGACAAAAAAGCAAGGTTGGGGCAAGCCTGCCGATGGGCCGGTTCCGCCGGGATTGGATTGGGACATGTGGCTGGGCCCGGCGCAGAAAGTCCCCTTCAATCTAAACCGTTGGGGTGTGGGCGTGACGACCTTCCCGACCTTCCGTTACTTCTGGGATTATGCGGGCGGCGCAATGACTGATTGGGGCGTGCATCTGATTGATCCGATCCACCAGTGCTTTGGCGAACCGATGCCGACTTCCATTTCGGCGATGGGTGACAAGCTGTATGTGGACGACAATGTGGAAACGCCCGACACCATGATGGCTACATTCCGTTATCCGAAGTTCCTGCTGACTTACGAAAGCCGCACCGCTAACCCGATGCCGATGTTCGGCCAGGGCGCGGCGACTTCGATTCACGGAACGGAAGCTACTCTTGTCGTCAATCGCGGCGGCTGCCGGCTGGTTCCTAACAGGGGCTCGAAAGTCGAAGCGCAAACATACGAGAACAATCCGGAGATGCGCGATTTGAACATTCCGCACTGGAAGAACTTCATCGAATGCGTCAAGTCGCGCGCCAGACCCACGAGCGACATCGAGACCTGCGTGCGGTCTTCGACGGCCTGCATCCTGGCTAACCTTTCGATGCGACATAAAACCTGGCTCGATTGGGACGAGACGAACTGGACGGTAAAACAGAATCACATCAAGCCATTCCTGAAAGCCAGATATCGCGCGCCATGGAAACTGGAAGTTTAGTTTGGCTCGCTCTCCCTCGTCCTTGCGGCTGACCAGCTGTTTGTTACCGCGCAAAAAAAGGGTGGCAGGAATACGCGCAGACCTGCCACCGTCTTTCTTACCGTAGCTAGACATATTGTTGAGATTCAAAAGGTTGCCAGTCACCTCAGCAAAATGGGCGCCGCCGGCTAAGCCGCTGATTCTACAAGACAGCCAATTGCGGGACGTGACAGTTTGTCGCTGTGATAAAGGAAATGGCGTGTCAGATTGAACGTAGAAGAGCCGGGTTAGCGCCAGGCTTTTTTCATTTCAGGCGGAGATATAATTGAAAACTGTGCATAAATCGGCGGAGCCTTTGGAGTGCGGTAGTTCGGGATACCGCTGGCAAACTCTTTTGTGGGACACATTTAAATTGTCCCACTTATCAGTCGGAATAGAAGTGGGACTATTTAAATGTGTCCCACCTCTGTGGCAACAGTGCGCGTCAATTTTGAATTCGCCAGCGGTATCGTTCGGTACCGCACTCCAAAGGCTGTCGCCATTTCAAGTAGTTGAGTGTATTCAACTTTTATTTGCAGAGCCTTCATATAATTGAAGAGTTTGCAAATCAAAGATCAATGGAATCAGCGATTTTAGGGTATGAACGCCAGGTCACCGCAGAGGCGCAGAGGACACAGAGGAAACGCAGAGAGAAAGATGAGACCTGGTTTATCCTCCGCCGGGCTCTCTAGCGACCTCTACGCCTCCGCGGTGAACTCGTCTCATTCACATGCGCTATTGAAAGCCTTAACAGTAAACAACTTCAATTTGCACGTAATGTGAAAGGACGCCCCGCTAGTAGTAGTCTTAAGTTGCGAAAATCAAGATTACCAATAGCGAGGAGACGTCCTATGAGTAATATCAAGTATGTGGGCATGGATGTCCACAAATCAATTACCGTGATTGTTGTTTTGAATGAACTCGGCCAGTTCGAGAGCCGATCTCAAATCAAACCAAAGGGCGAAAACATCTGCGACTTCTTCCGCGGAATAAGCGGAAAAGTCGAAGCGATCTTTGAAGAAGGCACTCATTCCGCCTGGCTCTATAAACTGCTCAAACCGTTGGTCGCATCTGTGACTGTCTGCGATCCGCGTCATAACAAGCTGATCGAGGACGGGAACAAATCCGATGACGAAGACGCACAGATCCTCGCCCAACTATTGCGCCTGGGAGCTGTCAAGCCCGTCTATAAGGGCGATGAGCAGCAGCAGCAGCTAAAGGAAATCTGTCGCGCCTATGACAACCTGGTTGAAGACTCGACTCGCATTCAGAATCGGTTGAAAGCGCTCTATCGCAGTCGAGGGATCGATTGCCAGGGCCACGCTCTGTATCGAGCCGATCAACGCTCGGACTGGCTGGCCAAACTCAGCGAAGAAGCTGCGCGCTTTCGAGCCGAATCGCTGCTTGAGCAATTGGAAGCGATCTCGCAACTGCGCAAGCAAGCCAAACAACGGTTGATGGCGCAAGCGCGAAACCACGCCGACTATAAAATTCTGGTGAAACTGCCTGGATTCGGCCCTGTCCGCGTGGCGCAATTGATCGCGGAGGTCGGCACGCCACATCGCTTTCGGACCAAACGGCAGTTCTGGCCTTACTGTGGTTATGCGGTTGTCACTCGATCGAGCGCCGACTACCAGGTCGTCGAAGGGAAGATTGTCAAACAGCGGAAGAAGGTCTCGACGCGCGGATTGAATCGCAATCACAATCCGCAGCTCAAACAAGTCTTCAATGGCGCAACCTTGACAGCGTTGCGACACGAAGCGATCAAGGCTTACTACCAGCGCTTGATCGACCACGGGACGAGGCCGGAACTGGCGCGCGTTTCCGTCGCGCGAAAACTGGCTTCCATTGCGCTGACCATCTGGCAACGCCGAGAGGAGTTCGACGCCAAAAAAGCATTTGCTCAAGACTGATTCGTGATCGCGCCGCCGGATCATTGATTACGATGTTGCACAAGCTGCGAGGCGAAAGCTGTTCAAGCCCTCCGCATCACAGGTCGCGGGAGAGTCTCAATGAAGAGTGTTCGCCCATTTGAGGCGCTGTTTGCACGTTAGTCCCCCG
>DASUFM010000820.1:0-2497 GCA_036274535.1 Blastocatellia bacterium | reverse complement strand
GTAGTCGCGTCTTGCCGCTAACCATTCCGGCCAGACCGTCAATCAAAACCGCCAACAGGATTCCTGCAAAAACGAGCAGAAATACTTCCCTGGCTTTCCAGAGCAGCAACAGCGTAATTGTCACGGCCGCGACCACCAGGGTCGCGACGAGCGCTTTATGCGTGAAGTTAGACACGCCGCCCGCGTTACCGCTATCTCCGGCGCCATGCTTGATCTCCGGGTAATTCACAAACCACCTCACTCTTCAGACTAAAGAGTTTTAGCAATGCGGACAACGTTCGGGACCGTACCGACAATTCCGGCTGAGTTGAGTAAGGTCGATTCCGATTCATTCTGCCCTGCCAGAATCAGCGATGCCCGGCGCGATACGCTTCAGAAATTTACGACGAAGATCATCAGCGAGAACCAGGCGATCTATGTCGAAGGACTGAACGTTGCAGGGATGGTTCAGAATCATAATCTGGCCAAACATATCGCGGACGCGGCGTTCGGTGAAATATTCCAAGAACTGGAATACAAGGCTGGCTGGTATGGAAGAACCTATCTTGAGTTGGAGAGGTTCTTTCCGTCGTCTAAATTGTGTTCGTCGTGTGGGCATTTGTTGGATGAATTGCCGCTGTCAGTTCGAGAATGGGATTGTCCATCTTGTGGGATTCACCACGACCGAGACATCAACGCGGCGATCAATATCAAGAAAGCAGGCAAATACCTGCGCATGTGGATAAAAACTACCGGGTCGGGCGCCCGGAAAGTCACGCCTAAGAGAAATCAGCGACGGCGCTGAGCTTAGGAATCCCCCACCATAACGCGAAGCGTTTGGTGGCGGGAGAATGTCAATCCGCCTTCACATTTGACCGTGTGGAAATCGCCGACGAAACGATCATACCGGGCTCTGTCCGGAGAATCGGTACGGGGTCAAACAGACCAAGCCATCCTGCGCATGCGAATTCGCGCACAGACGGAATCCGAATGGTTGTAGTTGTGTGAGCGGCGAAACATATTTTTAGCGTCCGCTTCCCGTCCGGCGGATCGCCTTCCGCCGGCTGATCGAGTGCGGCGCCGTACCGACGAAAAATAGGGCCGAAGATACAGTAAATTCCGATTCCCGCCCGACGCGCATGGTCTGACCAATGATGAAGCTGCGGAAACTATGGGTCGAGTTACGTGGGAGCTTCTGGTTCGCGCCTTCGCTAATCATTATATTTTCGGTCGCGCTGGCGCTCGGGTTGATTGATGCCGAGTCGTTGGTCGCAAGCGAAACTCTGGCAAAGTGGCCGCGGCTATTCGGGGCCGGCGCCGAAGGCTCGCGCGGAATGCTCGCGGCGATCGCCGGCTCTGTTATTACCGTGGCGGGCGTGGCTTTTTCGATCACGGTCGTCACGCTCACGCTGGCCTCAAGCCAATATACGCCACGCATCCTGCGCAATTTCATGCGCGACCGCGCCAACCAAGTCGTGCTCGGCGTCTTCGTCGGCGTCTTCGCCTACTGCCTGATCGTGTTGCGCGCCATTAGAGGCGGAGACGATAGCTTCGTCCCTTCGTTAGCCACACTGGGCGGTTTTATCCTGGCGCTGGTCAGCGTCGGCGTACTGATTTTCTTCATCCACCATATTGCTTTAACCATCCAGGCGTCGACCATCATCGCCTCGATCGCCGAAGAAACGACCGAAGCGATTGACCGTCTCTTCCCGGAAGAGCTTGGGCATGAGGGAGACGAAGGCGAGTCGGAAAAACCGGAAGTTCGGCTCACGTCTCTTCCCTGGCGGCCGGTCACGGCCCCGCGCTCCGGCTACATTCAAAACGTAGACAACGAGGCGCTCCTACGCTCAGCCCACGACCTCCGATCGGTGATTCGCATGGAACGCGGCGTCGGGGAGTTCGTCGTCGAGGGCGCGCCGCTCGTCTCGATCTCATCCGAGGTCGATCCGGACCGTGAGACTATCAGGCGATTGAGGAAAGCTTACGCCATAGACCGATACCGCACCGTGGAGCAGGACGCGGGCTTCGGCATCCGGCAGATAGTGGATGTCGCGCTCAAGGCGCTCTCGCCCGGCATCAACGACACAACGACCGCCGTCATGTGCGTGGACTACTTGACGGCGATCCTCGCGCGCCTCGCGCGCCGACGCATTCCCTCGCGCTACCGCTTTAACGAAGGCGAATTGAGAGTGATCGCCCGCGGCCCGACCTTCGAGCGGATGCTCCACGCATTCGACCAGATCCGGCGTGACGCCGAAAGCAAGGTTGCGGTCATCGTGCGAATCCTTGACGGCCTCCAAATCCTCGCCACGGAAACTCGCGGCGCGAGGCGGCGTCGCGCGCTCTGGCTGCAATTGGAAGCGCTCAACGAGACGGCTGAGCGCGCCGTCATCTCCCCGCGCGACCGATCGGTAATCAAGGAGCGCGTCGACCGCGTCGCCAAAAGGCTGAATGAAGTGGAATTGAGTGAATACTTGTCTTTCAGGCGGGAAGAAGAAACAAAAGGACCGGGAAGCAA
>DASUFM010000819.1:0-2033 GCA_036274535.1 Blastocatellia bacterium | reverse complement strand
CGCGCGAGGCCTACCCGAAATGGAGAGCCACGCCCGCGCCGAAGCGCGCCGAGATACTCTACCGCCTGGGTCAGATCCTGGTAGAGCGCAAAGAGCAGTTCGCGCAGGATATGACGCGCGAGATGGGCAAGGTTCTGAAAGAGTCTCGCGGCGACGTGCAGGAAGCGATCGACATGACCTTTTACACCGCGGGCGAAGGACGGCGGCTGCACGGATATACGACGCCTTCGGAATTGCCGGACAAAATGGCCATGTGCGTGCGACAGCCCATCGGCGTCTGCGCGCTGATCACGCCGTGGAATTTCCCCATGGCCATCCCCTCATGGAAGATGATGCCCGCGCTGGTCTGCGGCAACACACTGGTCATCAAGCCGGCGGAGGATACGCCGCTTTCGACATTCAACCTGGTGAAGGCCGCCGAAGAGGCGGGCGTGCCCGCCGGCGTGATCAACATCGTGACCGGCGTCGGCGAAACGGCCGGGGCGCCTTTGACCGAACATCCCGGCGCGCAATTGATCTCGTTCACCGGCTCGACCGAGACCGGCCGAATCGTCGCTGAGAACGCGGCGCGCGCCGGCAAAATCTGCTCGCTGGAAATGGGCGGCAAAAACGTAATTATGGTCATGGAAGACGCCAACCTGGACCTGGCCGCCGAGGGTACGGTCTGGGGCGCGTTCGGAACCACCGGACAACGATGCACGGCGGCGTCGCGCATCGTCGTTCACAAACGCGTCTATAAAAAGTTCGTCGATAAATTGACCGAGCGCGCGAAGTCATTGCGCGTCGGCAACGGATTGAACAAAAACGTGGAAGTCGGGCCGGTGATCAACCAAGACGCCGTCGAAAAGATTCTTTACTACATCGACGTCGGCGGTAACGAAGACGGAGCGACGCTGCATCTGGGCGGCAATCGGCTGGAGAAAGGCGAATACCGATACGGATATTTCATCGAACCCACCATCTTCACCGACGTCGCGCCCAGGATGCGTATCGCCCAGGAAGAGATCTTCGGCCCCGTGCTGAGCGTCATCCCCTGCCGCGACCTGGACGAAGCGATCGAAATCGGTAACGGCGTGAAATACGGCCTGTCGGCTTCGATCTATACTCAGGACGTCAACCGCGCGTTCCGGGCGATGGAGGCGATGAACACCGGAATCTTTTACGTCAATTCGTCGACCATAGGCGCCGAAGTCCATTTGCCGTTCGGCGGAACCAAAGCCACCGGCAACGGCCACCGCGAAGGCGCGATGGCTTCGTCACTCGATATTTTCTCGGAGTGGAAGGCGATCTACATCGATTACAGCGGCAAGTTGCAGAAAGCGCAGATAGACGAATTCAAGATCGCCGGATCATAATGAAAATCCCATCCACAAAGCCACACGAAGTATCACGAAGAATGGTTTCATCTTCGTGATACTTCGTGTGGCTTTGTGGATGATTCTTTGAGGAGGTTCTATGTCTAAAACTGTGGCAATCGTTCTTTCGGTCATCGGCGGGCTGGTCCTTCTGGGAATCATTATCGTCGGCGGCTTCGCCTACTGGGTCTACAAGAACAAGGACAAGTTTGTTCAATCCGTCGAACAACCCCTGAAAGAGGGCAAGGAATTCGGCGCGAAGACCAACAATATAGGCTGTTTGAACGAGGCGCTGTCGCGCCACAAACGCGATAAATCCCTCATGGGACGGATCTCGACCACTACTTTTCTGGGCGTCTGCCTGGACGAGAGCTCTCCTTCGCCGGGGTTCTGCGACGACGCGCCGGCCAGGGGAGAAATAATGAAGTCGAGTTCCTGGGCGATGAAGAAATGCAGCGACGCGGGACTGCCGAACGACCAGGGATGCGCGCAGTTACTCGGCGCCGTACAGGCGTATTGCCACAAGAGGGCGGATTCGCCTGAAAAATAAGCCCCCGCAGCCGCGCGCCGGGGATGATGTAGAAATGGAGTTAACGCAATGATTATAGGTCTGCCAAAAGAGATCAAAGATAATGAATACCGCGTCGGTCTTACGCCGGCCGGGGTCAAGACGCTGAG
>DASUFM010000818.1:0-6466 GCA_036274535.1 Blastocatellia bacterium | reverse complement strand
CGAACAGCTTGAGCCGCAGATCCAGCGTCCGCCTGTACAGTCGCTCGGACTCCTCATACTCGCCCGTGTCCTGCAGCGCGGACGCCAGGTTCGCCATGCTTATCGCCACGTCCGGGTGTTCCTCCCCGAGCAGCTTTACGCGCATCTTCAGCGCATCGCGGAATAAAGTTTTCGCCCCATTGAAATCTCCCAGTTCCTGCTTCATTGCGGCCAGGTTGTTCATACTGGCGACCACTGAGGGATGGTCATCGCCATAGAGTTTGAGCTGCATCTCCAGCGACCGCCGGTATAACGATTCGGCCGCGCTGAATTTGCCCTTTTCGCTCATCAACCGCCCGAGTTGCGACAGACTATTGGCCACCTCTTCATGCTCTTCGCCGAACAGTTTGCGGCGCAAGTCCAGGGCCTTCTGGAGCAATCCTTCGGCCTCGGCGAAGTTTCCGCGATTCACCAACAACGCGCCCAGATTGTTCATGCTCTCGGCCACGTCCTTATTCTCGGCGTCGAGCAGTTTTTGCCGCATCGTCAGAGCTTCGCGGTACAGCGACTCGCTCTTCGCATAGTCGCCTTTCAGATACGCCACTTCTCCCAGATGATTCAGGCTGGTCGCCACGTCCGGGCTCTCATTGCCCTGGGCCTCGCGCCTGAGCTTCAAAGCCGCTTCCAGCAGCGGCTGCTCCCTGTCGTACAAGCCTATGCTCTGGTACAACTGTCCTATCGTGTCCAGTAATTTCGCCTGAACCACCGGCTGGTCTTTCAGTTCCATGACGACCTTCTCAGCTCCCTGATCGAGGAGTTCCCTGGCCGTAATGGCGTTCCCTCTGGATTTGCCCGGATCCGCGAATTCAAACATCGCCACCAGCGATTTGGTCACGGCCTGGGCCGTGACCGCCTCCTGATTGGCGCGGTCACGCTCCCGGGCGACGCGCGCCGATTGCACGGTCATCGCCACGGCCAGAACAATCAGCAGCGCCAGAATGGCCACTCCGGCCTTATGCCGGCGGACGAACTTTCCGGCCCTATAACTGAAAGTGTCTTTGCGGGCCACGACCGGCATTCCTTCCAGATAACGCCGTATGTCTTCGGAAAACTGCTCGACCGATTGATAGCGCCGCTCCGGCTCAACGCGCATCGCCATCATCACGATATTGTCCAGATCGCCCGCGAGCTGGCGGGCCAGCCTGGCAGGCGCGTCGCTCATCCGGCTGACGGCCTTGCTGGGCTCCTCGACCGCCGTCTCGCAAATCGCGCGCTCGATTTCAGCGAGCGAATATGTCCTGAACTCATGCGGACGGCGTCCGGTCAGCAGTTCATAAAGCACTACGCCGAGCGAGTAAACATCCGTCGTCGTGGCGACCGGCTCACCGCGCGCCTGTTCCGGGCTGGCGTATTCGGGCGTCATCATTCGCAGCGCCGTTGCAGTTCGCGTATGAGGCCGGCCGGCGTCCGGCGAGAGCAATTTGGCAATGCCGAAATCGAGCAGCCTCGGCTCGCCGCCCTTCCCTTCAGCCGAAGGGGTGATCAGGATGTTACCCGGTTTCAGATCGCGGTGGACGATCAGTTTCTGATGCGCGTGCTGGACTGCGGAACAGACTTTGCGGAATAATTTCAGTTTATCGTTGATTGAAAGTTGGCGGCTGCGGCAATAGGCCGTGATCGGCTCGCCGTCAACGAATTCCATCACGAAATAGGGCGAACCGTCCGCAGTCGCGCCGCCGTCGAACAGGCGCGCGATGTGCGGATGATCGAGAGAAGCCAGGATCTGCCGCTCTTGCACGAATCGGTCGCGCGCAAAATCGGTGTCCATCCCGCGCCTGATGATCTTGATCGCCACCTGCTGCCGGAACTGCTCGTCGTCCCGCTCGGCCTCGTAGACGTCCCCCATCCCGCCGCGTCCGATCAATCGCGTTGCGCGATAAGGGCCGATGTGATTTCCGGTCAGATTGTCCTTGGAATTGGCGGTAAACGCCCATGCGGCGTTCGCGATCGGAGCTTGAATGAAATCTTCGGCCGTGTCTCGATCCAGCAGTGAGAGCACTTCGCGCCGCAACTCTTCATCGGCGCCGCAGACCCGCGTCAGATAGGCGTCGCGCTCGTCCACCGGCCGGTCAATCACCGTGCGAAAAATTTCTTCTATGCGCTGCCAACGTTCAGGATTCATGGGGGTCAGGCTCCATTTCCCGCCGCAGCCATGCCCGCGCCAGCCGCATCTCGTGGCCGATCGTGGCGACGGAAATGTCCAGCGCCGCGGCCGTCTCATCCAGACTCAGTCCGCCGAAATAGCGCAGTTCGATGATGCGGACCTTGCGCTCGTCGAACTTCGCCAGGGCGACCAGGGCGTCGTCCAGCGCGACAAGTTCGGCCGCCTTATCGTCGGAAAAGGTCAGCGCTTCGTCGAGCGAAAATTTCTGGGCGCCGCCGCCTCGTTTATCCGCCGCGCGCGAGCGCGCGTATTCGACCAGAATCTGGCGCATCAATTGCGCGGCCACGCCGTAAAAATGCCGCCGGCTCTGCCATTCCGGGAAATCCTGTTTGATCAGCCGCAGGTAAGCCTCATTGATCAACGCGGTCGGTTGCAGCGTGTGATCCGGGCGCTCGCGGCGAAGATAGCTGTGAGCCAGCTTGTAAAGCTCGTCGTATACAATAGGCATCAACTGGCTGAGCGCGGACTGTTCGCCTCGGCTCCATCGCAGCAGGAGTTGCGTAATTTCATTGGGAGGCGCGATCGGCATAATTTTCAAATTCCGGTTGAGATTGAAAGCTGCAAGCGTGATTATACAGGTAGAATCCAACTGATGTCAGGCGTATTTTCCAATAATTCAGTGAACGACGGCGCAAACGCGACATTATTGCGCCCCTGCGTCTCGACGTCGCCGGACTCGGCGATCGCAGCCGCCGCAACTGGTATCCGGTTAAAGCCGAAGATCTGTTCGACGCGGCCCATAAACTCGGCGCCAGCCGCGACGAGATCGAAAATTCGCTGAGCCGTTCAGTTTTTAGAATTGAATGAAATCACCAGCAGAGAGGATAGAGGAAAGCTGACGGCTGGCGACTGCGAGCGAATAAACTTGCCCATGGGAAGATTGTTAATTCGTCCGCAGTCGCCAGCCATCAGTCGTCAGTAGCCAGTCTGCGCGCGTCAATCTCACGCCTGCTTATGTGGACATGACGGCATGTTTAAACAATCGTCATCAAGCATCAATCGAGTCACAGGGACGTTATTTATAATGTGCGATTCGACGATCTCCGCGACGTCCTCCGCTTTAACACTCCCATACCAGACGCCTTCGGGATAGACGACCACTGTCGGGCCGTGCTCACATTGGTCAAGGCATCCGGCTTTGTTGGCTCTTACGGTTCCCTTCAACCCACGTCGAGACAGTTCTTGTTTGAAGACCAGTTGCAGGCTGCCCAGGCCTTCTGAATCACAGCACCCACGCGGATTATCGACCGGACGCTGATTGGCGCAGACAAATATATGGCGTTCAAATTTTGGCATAAAGCCCCACACCTTGTACTGTTCAATCACTTGATTGCGCCGAATGCGGCGAAGCAACCGTTCTTGTGCAGGATTTCCGCTTCCCGGAAGCCGACCTCGCGCAGCAGGTCTATCTGGTACAACACCGGCCGCGGCGTATCCTCCTGCTCTATGTATGCGAACACATGATCTCTATATTCCGGCCCACGCAACCGCTCCAGATATTCTCCATATCGCGCCCACATCACGGACTGGACTTCCGGGTTCGAGTGAGCCACCAGGTCAGAGATCCATATCGAACCACCGGGGCGGAGCGCGCGATGACATTTTCGAAAGACGCCCGACCATTCGCCGTCTTCCCGCAAGTGGTGGAACACGGCCGCCGCGACGATGATGTCGAATTGCGAGTCGCCGAGATCGAGATCACGAATGTCGGACTGCGCTGTCCGTATCTCGCCATTTGTCACCGGCCGCACACGCCGGACGGCACGGTCCAGCATCGGCCTGCTCAGGTCAACCAGTGTGACATTGAGATTCGGCAGGCGCTGCAGAATTTTTAACGTGTAATTTCCGGCGCCGCATCCGACGTCCAGCAGATGAGTCGCGGACGGGGTGGTCGCGGCCGCCGCGCTCGCGATCAGATCCAATGTGAGCGGCGCGTCCATGGTCGCGGATTGCCCCGTTTCCAGGTTCGAGAACCGCTCGACGTCGTTGTCGAAACGCTCCCGGATTTGCTCAACTGTCGATTTCATCAGATAAATGTATTCCAAATCATCTATATTTGTTAAGCTGTACAGGTATCTTCCAGACCTGAACTTAAGAGTTTTCGCCAAAACATAGAAATGCTGCTGACGGCGTGAAAGCATGTTATTCTAATTAAGAATCGCTTCCAGAACCAACAATGTCAGATCACTTCATCTTTTTGATGGGCAAGTATGAGGCCCGCGTCCCGAAAGATCGGCTCTATGCGCCGAATCACATGTGGTTTCGAGTCGAGGGGAACGCATACAGAGTCGGTTTTACGGCTTTCGCCGTGCGCCTGTTACAGGACGTGTACTTCCTGGACTGGGGCGTGGAACCTGGCGACCTGGTCACGGCTAAGCAGGAGATCGGAGAGGTCGAAAGTTCTAAAGCGGTTTCGACGCTTCACGCTCCGTTCGACGGGAGGCTGTTGCGCTTCAACCGGGAGCTGATGAAAGACCCGACGGCGATCAATGTCGATAACTACGGCGCGGGATGGCTCTTCGACTTCGACCCGAAAGAAGCTCTACTGCTGCCCCCCGAGGACTATATGCTGCGACTCGAAGGGACGTGGGACGAGACTCAACGCCAGATCAAAGGGCAAATAAATGAATGAGACAAAGACAACAAGCCGCATTACGGTCGTGCTATCACAGACGCGAAGCAAGAATCCCGGTAAACGGCGTCTCGAAGAAGAGATCGCCACCGCATTATTGCTCGAACCGGGAATCGAGTTCGCCGTAACGCCGAACGTTTACGACCTTTCTCCGGGCGATACGGGCTTGCTTTATCTTAATTCCGTGAAGGGCCACTTGATTCTTCTCTCGTGGCAATATCCGAGGGCCGCCCACTGGCTGCTGGATCGAAATGGGATCAGCGGGAAACAGGGCGTCACCCTGCTGAAAAGCCTGGGCGAAGAGGAGGACGAAGATTCGGGGGCGCCCGATGAAGAAGAGCTTCATGGAATCGGCCCCGCTGAAACACTCGACCGCCATATCTTTTGTCTCGATCTTCGCGCATACGATGACGCCGGCGTGTATGTGGAGGAGATAAAACGAATCGCCAAAGAGGCCTCAATCAAGCTCGTTCCGCTCACCGGACTGCAGCCCGGTTCGAATCAGATCGATTCGAAACCGGATCTGTTTCGGCTGCTTTCGGAGAAGAAGGGCGACGGCCCGGTCGTTCTGGGAGACCCGAAGGAGAACCGCTGGTATCCTGTCATCGATTACAGCCGCTGCACGAATTGCCTCGAGTGCATAGATTTTTGTCTTTTCGGCGTATACGGGATCGACCACAGGGAACGAATACTGGTTGAAAACCAGGATAACTGCAAACGTGGCTGCCCCGCCTGCAGCCGCGTCTGCCCGGTAAACGCCATCATTTTTCCCGAACACAAGACCCCTGCCATCGCCGGCGCGCCCGGAGAAGGCCCTGGCGGGTTGAAGATTGACCTCTCCAGGCTTTTCGGAGCCCCGAGCGCGATTGAACTGGCGGCGATAGAACGAGACGTCGAACTGGTGAAAGACGGCCGCGACGCCGTGGGCCTCAGTGTTGGAATTCCGAAGCGCCAGTCAGGCAAGGCGGCGACGGAAAAAGACGACCTGGACAAGCTCATGGATGAGTTGGACAGTTTGGATCTCTAGGACATAAGTTCTGCCACAGAGACACAGAGACACAGAGCGGATAGAGAAAAAAACTTTCTCGACAATCTCTTTTTCTCTGTGGCTCTGTGGCTCTGTGGCTATTTTAGGAGGACTGTTTGGCGAATAATGGATACCCCGTAGTATTGACCGCTGATCGAACTTTGATGGCGGATTATCCCGTGCTGTTCGACGGGATGATGGGGACGATTCAGACCACTGCGGTGCCGGAGCCCATCATGCGAAATATTATCGCGCCTCCGCTGCCGTCGGACGGTCTGGCCGCCCGGAAGGCGCCCATGGGATTGCGGCGAATAGAGGCCGCTTTACTTAACGATGGGTTCCGGCGCGAAGACGTCATACTTTGCACGCCTGAAGATCTGGAAAAATGCATCGGCCCGATGACCAGAATAGTCGCGGTCTCTTCTTCAGACCCGCTCGGCCGCGGAATGTCGAACAGCACGATGTCGGACATGGCCGGCGGAACACTTTACACGCACACCTGGTATAAGCGATTGCTCCTTCAACTCAAGGAGAAGAAGAAAACAGGATCATTCAAAGTCGTGGCGGGCGGCGCCGGCGCGTGGCAGCTGGCGCAAAACGAAGC
>DASUFM010000817.1:0-2056 GCA_036274535.1 Blastocatellia bacterium | reverse complement strand
GACGCCGTCTTTCGCTACGGCGGCGATGAATTCGCCGCCATATGCCCGGAAACTTCGGGAGCCGCGATGGCTCATGCCTTGCGCCGGCTGGAATCGAACATGCCGGTCGAATCTCAGTATGTAAGTTGGGGCGCGGCGTCCTTCCCGGCGGACGCCGATGAAGAAGATGAATTGATCCGGATCGCGGATGACAGACTCTACGCATGCAAACGGTCCCATCGCCGCGCGCGCATGGCGGCTGAATAAAAGATGAATCTTCCAAAGATAAAGATAAAACATCTCAATCTGCGCTCGATCTATCCGGTGGCCATCGGCTTCGCGATGTTGTTGTTTCTGATCGGGTGGATCGGGATGGGAAGTTCTTCGAAGCTGAAAAAGATCAGTACCCGCGCGCGAGAAAGCGGTGACGATTATACGGAGCGGCTGGCGCTGGCTCTCAAGATTCGGGAAACCGCAGCCGAACTCATTTCGGAGGCGCGTCTCGCTCGCGCCCCGCAGGACATGCTGGTCCCGAATCCGGCGTTCAAGCCCGAATTCGCGGAAGCGAAGAAGAGGTTTCAGGCCGAGATGGAAAAGGGAAAGAATCTATGGAGCAAACACACGGGGCCAGGGACCCTCTCCCAGGAAGAAGTGGACGCCTGGCTCAAAGTTGAAGAAATATCGCAAAAATTCCTGGAGGTTCAGGCGAGGATGCAGAATCTGAAAGACCAGGAGGCCCGCGCCAACGAGCCGGATGCGAAGCGAAAGAGTGAACCGCCGAAGGCCCCAGCCGCCGTCGCCTCCGCAGTCGTCTCAGACGGACAGCCGCCGTCGGAACCCCGGCAAGACCCACACGAGCAGGTCGGGAAAGTTCAGGGTGAGTTTTTAGAAGCGCGCATACAATTGGATAAAGCGGCCGGAAAATTGACGGAAGCCGTGACCAATGTCCAGAAACAAATCTTCAGCGATTTCGCCGCCCAGGAAAAACAGGCCGCCGGCGAGATCGACACCCAGACGGCGGGAACGCTGTTGCTGGGTTTGGCCGTCGTCGCGCTTACATTGTGGCAGGCGCGAAAACAGATCGTCCAACTCAGGCAGGCCAACCGGCAGGAGCAGGAAGCCAAGGATTTCGCGCGCTCGGTCTTCAACAGCCAGTCGAACGACATCCTCGTTGTGAGTAACAAGGGCGAACTGCTTCAGGTCAATCAGGCGTTCCTGAACCATTTCGATCTTTCGACCCCGCCTGAAGTCTCACAGGATTACCGCGTCGCGCTGGCGCGATTGCCGGAAGTCGCGACCTTTGTCGACAAGACGCTGGCGCAGCCGGACGACAGTTCGAATCTGCGGGAACGCCTTGAAGTCAAGTCGCATGACGGCGACACGCGTTTATTCGACGTTTACACCTCGCCGCTGACAATAGGAGGCCAAATCGAAGGGCGCGTGGTGGTGATTCTGGACGTCACGGAGGCTGAAAAGGTCCGCGAAGAATTGCGGCGCACGCGGACGCTCAGCGCCGTCGGCCAGATCACTGCCACCGTCGCCCATGAACTCTACAATCCGATCGGGGCGGTCAAACTCAATCTGGACCTGCTGGAAATGCAGCTCAGCGAAGGCGGCGATGTGAAACAGGTCGTCGCGCGGCTTAAACGCGGCGTCGAGCACCTTTCAACCATCGTCATGGACCTGCGTCACCTGACCCGAACGCGCGACCCCGAACGTCAAATCACCGACCTCAACACCCTGCTCGATGAAGTCGTCGAACTGGCGAGCGACAGGCTGGAACGTTCGCGCGTTTGCGTCGAACGAAATTACTCGGTGGAGTTGCCGCAGGGGGAATACGATCCGCAGCAATTGCGAAAAGTCTTTCTCAACCTCCTTATCAACGCTGTCGAAGCGTCGCCCCAGAACAGCGGCGTCGAATTGCGGACTCGCTACCTTACCGCTAACGGCGCGCCATCCCAGGCCAAAATGAGTGGCGCCATAGCCAACGGCGCCCCCAACGAAAATCCCAACGGTCACGCCAACGGTCCTGGAGGATCTCTAGTGGTCAGCGTGATTGATCGCGGCGTGGGCATGT
>DASUFM010000816.1:0-6644 GCA_036274535.1 Blastocatellia bacterium | reverse complement strand
CTTTAACCCCGCCTGGTTTCACCAACACCGCAATCGATCGAAGAAGCATAGAGGACAACAGGTCACGCCAATCGCCAAACACTTCTAAGATGAACGAGATATCGTGAGCGATTTTCCTATAGACCAGTATGAAGTAACAGGAGAAACCGATGGAAATCGAACCTTCAGGCGTCATTTTCTCGGATGTTTGCGCCATTCAGAGCGACCAATGCGCAGCCAGGGAAATGGCGGCTGTGACCGCGGTATGGGGGCCTCCAGGGCGAACGCAAATCAATGTTTGTGGTTCTTGCATGCAAAAGCAAGTAAGGGGAGGCGAGTGGAAGATCAGAGGCGCCAGTGTCGGCGTTGAAAAAGAAAGGGAGACGCGAGAAACGAACAAGGATCAGATAGCTGCGCTACGACGCGCGCTGGCGTTGATCAAGCAACAATCTCTGGAGACAGATCGCGAGCAGCCGCCTATTGAGATTGATACACATTTCAAAATCGGCGACATCGTCGAGTTGTTCGAGGATTCGCCGACCGGGACCTGGAAAAAAGGCGACTGGGGCAAAGTTATCAGGATTGAGTTCCGCGATCCGAATAAACAAAGCCCGCTGACCGCATTCTATTCCATTCAGATGGCTGGTTACTGTGTGCCGGAAAATTCAATCTTCGTGGCCGCCCACGATATTCCCATGTGGAAGCTGAGATCGAAACGATGACAGCCATCAGAAAACCGCTAATGAGATTCAGAAGGCGGTTCGTTACAACGAACTATAGATAAGCCCCAGATACTGGGCGTCTCATCCTAACCCCTGGTCTGGCCATTCTGTCGCCGCCGGCGGCGAGCTTAAGGTCTCTGCCATGTCCAATTCACCAGTGGACGAACAACAGCCAATCGAAGAAACGAAGCGGAAAGCAAGCCGCGCTCGACGGTCGGTGAGCGTGATATCCGGCCGCGCGCGAAGTGTGACTCACTAAAGGAAGGTGATCAGGCGTCCCAGGCCGAACATAACACAATCCACGCTACATATGACGCGCTTCGGCGAGCGCCATCGCTCGGTCGATACGGCATTTAAGGCGCTGGCCGGAGAGTTGACCCTGAGCGAAGGGCCTGTCGCAGCGCGCCGTATGACTGCGATGTTCAACGCCCATACGCATCCCCCATTCAACGATAAGAATTTACAGTAAGGGAATCAGATGCTCATCGATGATTTCAGGGCATTCCTCGAAGACCCGGCTGACAGCAAAGACGCATTCTTTTGGTATGGCTGTGACGTCCGGTTTCCCGAGGAGGATTTTAGTGACCGTAAAAGGTCCAATGAGCTTGCGAAACAGATCTTTGCCGACTCCGAGTTTTTTGACGCCTCGCCACTGTCCGACGCGTTGGACGAGACATACGGCGCCACTACATTCCGCTTCTTGCGCGACTGCCTCGTGGCAATACCGCCGTACCCTAAGACGGTGTTTCAACATCAGAGAACAGTCGCCGAAGAGAGAGTAATCATTTTGCTAGAAACGAGCCTGGCGCCCAAAGGCGATATCAAAGTGCCCTCGTCAATGAGCAGGGAAGAGGCGCTGAAAAGGCCTGGCGCGGACAGTTACACCATTCACACGAGCGACCCCAATGATGATCCACTGGTCAATATTCAGGCGGACTATTTTGTGGAGGTCACCGGGATGATGAAGATCAGTAGCGCTTTTGTCATTCTGGATCGATTCTGCGGCTACTTTGTGCGGCGCGACGGGACACCGGCTACTGTTCCCGTAGCCAACCCAAGGCTGAATCGAACGTTCATATCTCAGCGACACACCATCGAGATGTATATGACCGAAGCCCTACTCACGATCTTTGCCAGGTATATTGGAGTCACGGGGATGGCGCTGAACCTGATGAGTTGCAAGAACGTCGCTACTACGGTTCGTACGATTGCTCCGAAGCTTCAGAAGGCGAGACGGCGCAGAGGCAAGCTGCCGCTTATTGAACATAAAGTCTTGAAACTGACCGTCCCTAAGCAAGTAGCGCGATCTTCCAGTCAAGGCGATTATCCGGCGTCTGAATCCGACAATAGAAAACATAAGCGCATGGGCTATCTGGCCGATTACCGGCGGAACGGCCTTTTCGGCAAGCATAAAGGGCTGTTTTGGTTTCCGGCATGGTCTCGCGGTGACGAAGAGGCCGGAGAAATAGTAAAAAACTATGAACTGCGGCCGGCGAAAAAGATAGACCAGGACGGCGATAATCAATGACCGTTGATCTGCCCCACATTGTGTTCAAGAAAACAAGCCCGCTTGCAGAGTTTTCGGCATGCTGACATGGTGTCTAATGTATTAAGAAGAGGAAGAAATTTGCGATGCGCGAGGGAAAACAAGCTCAAACCGAAATCTCTACGCGGACCCTCTTGGGAAAGACGGCGGCGCATTCCCGAGTGATTTGCGGGCCGGAAATCTGAAGCTCGCGCAAGCGCGGCAACTTCGCCAGCGCGACGACGCCGGCGTCTGTCACGTCAGCGCAACCGTAAAAAGTAATGCGTTCGAGCGATGGCATTCGTCCCAGGATATGCATGCTGCGGTCGGTAATCTTGGTGTAACTGGCGAAGTACGACTTCAATTTGCTCAGACCGGCGATGTGTTCCGTAGCAGTGTCTCCGGCGTCTCGGCAGTACATCAATACCAATGATTCAAGCCCGCCACAACGGCCTACGTGCCGATAACCGTCATCAGGCACATCCATCGGCATAAGTTCGCGCAACGCCGGAAAGTGTGGCAAGGTGGACAGCGCCGCGTCGTCTACATTTTTGCAGCTCACCGCCAAGCCTTTCAGCGCGGGCATGGCCGCGAGCGCAGCGAATCCGCGTCCGCCGAGGTTTGGGCATTCGCGTCCCCAAATGTATTCAATGGATTGCGAGCGGCTCAGCGCGGCAAAACCTTCGTCGCTCGCCACCGCGCCTTGCCCCATGAGCATGCGTAAGCCTGGGATCGCGGCAATGTGTCGCATCGCGTCGTCGTTACAGAGTTCCCCCGCGTAACCCAGAAACCCCAACCGCGGAAGGAGTGCGAGCGACCTTAAGCCGGCGGAGGTCAAGGCGGTGACGTGCCAAAAGAAGCTCAATCCGAACAGTCCATCCAGGCCGATGAGACTTGCCAGTCCTTGATCCGTGAATGGCCCATCCAAAAGCAAATGGTTGGGCTCAGCATCAGGTAAGAGCAACGCATATTTCTCCACGCCGCCCTGCCACCGTTTGAAGACGGGAAACTGCTGTAAGAATGGAAGCCCGGCGTCTGTGACCTGTCTGCCCACTTTGAAGTAACGCAAGTTAGGCTTGCCTGCGAGCGCCTTAATTGCGCCATCGCCGGTTGGCGTGCCCATCAAGTCCACACTTTCAATCTGATCGCAATAACGCAGATTGGCCACACCCGCGTCGGTGACGCCGCTTTGCCAGCACATTTGCAAGCGCCGCAGTTCTGGCAGATGGCGTAACACTTCCAGCCCGGCGTCCGTGATCACGCCGCCCGGGTAATCACTAAAATCCAACTCCTGCAATTGCGGCATCCGCGCCAATCGCAGCAGTCCGGCGTCCGTCAGTCGTTTAGTTCCTCCCAGATTCAGTCGCGTCACCTGATCGGATTTGGCTAGACGCTCAATGACGTCATCCGTCAGCAAACCGCCGGCGTTGAGCCCTGTAATGCCCCGCTCCTTCATGACGCCGAAGATCGTATCCCAGTCTTTCTCCGACAAGGGTGGCAGCGGCTCCAGTGTGCTGGATTTCCAATCTACTTTGTAAAACGGAGGCGCCGAACTCAGGCCGAACGCGGCGGCCCGCGCATCGTCGGGCGGTTGCCGTATATTCGCCGCCAGCTTCGTCCAGCTATCAAAGCCATACAGGCCGGCGATGAAACGCTGCGCATCGGCGAGCGTGAGATCAGCGGCTTGATTCATCAGATTCGTCGGCGTTCGTTTCAGCACATTGTCGCGCAACTGATCTACGGAGAAAGAAGTCGAATAAGCCTCATTGAGGCGTTGCAGGGCGGCTGGATCGCCCAGGTTGTAAGCCGCCAGCAAATCTTCCGCGAGTCGATTGTATTGGGCCAACCGGCGTTGCACGCGCTCGGCAAACTGCGGGTCTTTGGAAGGCCGCGCGTCTTGCAAGTTGTCTTCAATTTGCGCCATGTATTTTCTCAAGCGCTTGCGCGCCGTGTAGAGCCGCGTCTTGACCGCATTGGCCGTGATGTTCAGAAACTCCGCGATGGCGGCGGTCGAATGTTCGCCCATGTAATAGAGCATGACGACTGTACGTTCCGCATCTGATAACTCGGCTATCGCCTGCCAAAGCGTCTCGTTGCTTTCCCGCTGTTCCAGTTCCTCGAGCGGCGAAGGCGCGGGTGACGCGATCGCGATCGCCGCATCCAAATCCGTTACCGCATGTCGTTTGCGGCGCGTCAACCGGTCGCAATGTTTGAAGATGATTGCGCGAAACCACGCGTTGAACGCTGCGGGGGCGCGTAGTTTCGGCAGCTCTCGATACGCCTCAATAAACGCCTCCTGAGCCGCATCTTCCGCGAGATGATAATCGCGCAGAATTGAGGCGGCATACGCTACGGCAATGTCTTGCAACGCGCATACCAATGCTGTGAAGGCAAGTTCGTCGCCTTGTTGTATGGACTGTACTAGTGACGTTACCCGTTCTTTGTCCAGCGATCCTCCTCTCACTGATATAGACCCGTTTGGGCCGCATCCGGTGTGGGGGCTGCCTAAGTTTTTTTCGCCTTTACTGGATTCCTCTATGGCGGCGCCCCTCCCGATCCAGCGCGTCCATGCCGACCGTGTGATGGGGTTCTTCGCGTACGAATTCTAGTAGCGGTTGATGGACTATGCGATCAAGTTTCGCCTGATCGAGACGAGTCCTCCTCGTCTCAATGGGGGAGTAGAAAGGAGTCAGAAAACCGAATGGGAAGAGTTTTATCCTACGGTTAATTTCGTCGCTCCCGACCTCAATGAAAAGCTCCGGCAATGGCAAGACTACTATAACCGTAGGCGTCTGTATGGCTCTTTGGCGAACCAGACGCCTTGGGAGAAAAGACGCAAAGATTGAAAAGATGTCAGTAACCCATCCGCAACAGCTACCGAGAATTCCGTCTTACAAAAATTGAAAGGATGTTGGTAGCCCGCACAGATAAATCGAGCGGCCCGCAGATATGGTCACTGAGCAATCTGAGGGAGGAGCGATCATGATTCCGCGAGATAGGCCGCTCATCAATGCTTTGATCGTCAGCATTGTCACTACCTGCGTCAATCTACTCCGCTATACAGCCGCGCAAAAGAAAGAGCCACAGCCAGAACAAGCCGATTCTCAGCCAGAACAAGCCGATCCTCTAGCGGGGGTGAAGTCATCGGTAACCGGTACTCTACAGCAGGCCCTTGCGCAGGGTCACACCTGCCTTTCTCTAGGGAAAGTCATCCACTATCTTTGCTCCAGATATCGAGGAATGACGGAAGCCGACGTGACATCGGCAATGGATCAGTTGTCTCAGCGCGGCGCTATCCGCTGCCGGAATGGCGTAATTTCCTTGCCGGACGTCGCCAAGGCCGAAGAAACGATCGCTCATCGCCTGAAGTATATCGGCAGCCGCTTACGCCGCATCCGCCCTCGGCGTCTCGCAAAGTTGATCGACGCTGAAAATACCCAGTTGAATGACGAACAGCGCGCCGCCGTATCGGCCATGGCTTCCTCTCGTATTACCATCCTGACCGGCGATCCCGGCGCCGGGAAGACCATGACGATAAAGGCCCTTGCCGCCGTCTTGGAACAGGAAGGGTATGTCATTTACCTGGCTGCTCCGACCGGCCGCGCCGCTGCGCGCATCACGGAAGTCACTGGCAGGTCTGCGCAAACGCTGCACCGTTTGCTTCATAACCACGAGCGCCGGCAACCGCTCAGGGAATTGCTCATTCCGAGGTTGAGGGAGGCGGTCATCGTTGACGAGGCTTCGATGATCGATCTCTTTCTGGCTGAGCGTCTCTTTGAGTTCTGCACTCTGCGAACGAAGTTGATCTTGGTGGGAGACGTACATCAACTGCACCCTGTCGGACCGGGTCAGTTCTTTCGCGACCTGCTTGAGAGCGGGCAGGTTCCAGTCATCGAGTTGACCAAATCCATGCGGCAGTCTGAGCAGAGCGAGATTGCCGCGTCCGCCAAGCAGATCAAAGCAGGAGTCGCGCCGGAATTGGCGGCGCCGGGGCGATCGAAATCAGACTGTTATTTCATCGAGGCTGGTAGCGCATTTGACATCCAACGGTTGGTGGTCAATGCCGCTACCAGGAGCTTGCCGGAAAAATGCGGCGCCGATCCACACCGGGAGATCCAGGTGTTGACGCCAATGCGCAAAGGAGCGTTGGGTACGATCAATCTCAACAAGTCGATCCGAGCATCGCTCAATCAAGACGCCCCAGAAAACGACGTCTCGGAGCCTCCACCGGACCACGACTTTCGACCGAACGATCGCGTCCTGCAAACCAGGAACAACGTAAAGCTTCGGCAAAAGCGCGTGAATTTGAGAATTGGCGCCGGCAAAATGAGGGTGACAACACTGCGCCAGGCATGCTAAAAAATCGGCCGGTAATCGTGCCCCTCAAAACAGAGGTGTGAGACGAGTGGCTGAACCTG
>DASUFM010000815.1:0-5463 GCA_036274535.1 Blastocatellia bacterium | reverse complement strand
CGGGAACCGCTGCCTCTCGCAATCGTCGGCAGACTGCTCAAACGCGAAGATCGCAATCTGGCGATGGCGGCGGAAAGTTATCTCGAAAGCGAGGACAGCGCCGAAGCCCGTAAACTGGTTCTAGCGCAGCACCCCGGCGAGGCTTTGATCCTGGGCGCGCGGCAGGGCTTCGACCCTGGTCATTACAGCTTCGCTCAATTCGATCATCTGGAAGATCAATTGCGCGATGATCTCCGAAAATCCGACGGCGACGACGAAATCTTCGCGCTGCTCACCGCGGGGTACTGGGGCGACGCCGGACAAATCGTGATACGCGTTCGTCAGGGCAAGGCGGAACTCTTCACTTACAAAGATCGTTCACGGCTCTGGCGGCGCGCGCTCGGCGTGGATGAATTGCGAGATCTAAAAGATTTCATCGCCGAAAACCGCGTTGATGATCTGGCCCCGCTCAATACGCTGGTCTTCGACGGGATGCAATACGAGTATGCGCATGTGACCCGCGACGGCGGACGGCGCGTTTTTATGAACAACCCGGGATCCGCCAATACGGGCGGCTCGGTTTATGACCTGCTCGTGGATCGTTTTCGTGAGATTGTGAAACGCGAAAAAATGGAGGTTCGCTACAGGCTGAGCGAGCGTGTCAAGGAATTGGAGGTTCTGATTGCGGACGATGACGAGCAGGTCAAGGCCGTCTGGAAATCCGGCGCCGACCTGCGCGCGCTCGTGGAAAATGAGCGCGCCGGCTCGCTCACCTGGCGATCATTTATTGACGGCAGACTGGGAGCCGCCGTATCGCAGCCGGATGGAATATTCATCATCGGCGCTCGCGACGATATTCCGGAGAAAATGGACGCGGAAGAACATCACAATCTCTCTTCATGGCAGGCCAGATCGGGCGACGATATTATTCGCGCCGGAGAATGGGAAGAGCTAAGCGGATTGTGGAGATGCCGCAAGGGTAAAATTCCGATCAGGATCGCAAACGGCTATTACTCGACGCCGGTCGTCACTCCGGAAGGCCGATGGGCAGTCGTCGCGAAAACCGCTACAGACTGGAGCGAGCCGAACTTCGTCTATCGTATTGATTTAAAATCAGGCAAGGAATTCAAAGTGGGAGTTCCCGCCGCTGACACTTTCAATCCGGTCGCCTTCATTCCAGCGCACAACAAAATTCTTCTTCTGCGAGCCACGGACGATGAAACCGGCCCGATTCGCCCCGAATACCGATTGCTCGATCCAGCGACCGGCGCGACTCAGATTGTCAGCGGCAGATTCGAGCCCTGGGCGCAACAAAGCTATCGCCCGCTTCAACCCTCTGGAACCCCGGACGAAGTATGGGCGGCAATTTACAATGAACAGAAGGGAGTCACGGAAGTCGGACGCTACAATACAAAATCATTCGTGTTCACTCCGCGTGTGAGCTTTCCTGAAATCAATTTCGACAGTATGCAGATGTGGGTCGATGAATCGGAAGGCAGGATTTATGTGGCGTATAACAATCACCTGCTGCGACTTCCGCTTCGGCGATGAGCCCCCAATCTATTTGGCCGGCTCAAACAAGGCCAGTGCGGCGCCGGCGGGGTCGCGGATGACGCAGTATCGCCCCTGCGCCCCCATCCCTCTCGGCCCGGAAATGACCTGGCCGCCGAGTTGAATGCAACGAGTGATACTCTTATTGAGGTCCTCGACGGGGACGTAAATTAACCAGACCGGCGGGAGGCCGGCGTTGGTCCCGCGGGCGTGGCAAACGCCGGCGACCGGAACTCCAGTTTCAGGATCGTTCATGGTGAAGTCTTCATAACCCCCCATGTCCACGGCGGAAGCGCTCCAGCCGACAACCGCGCTGTAAAAATCCCTGATCTGTTCGGCGTTTTCCACGGTGAGGTCCGTCCAGGCGACCAAACTGAAATTTGCGTTCTCACTCATAAATCTTCCTATTCATTTCCGTATCTGATCTCCATCCTGCGGATGCGAACGCTGGCCAGAAACAACACGACGGAGGTAAAAACGATCATGCTCGGAATCGAAATCCATGCCGGCGTCGGATCCACCACCGTCGCCAGAAACCGGCTCTCACTCACCGGGATCGGCGAGAGCGAATTGAGGTAATGAATAATGCTGATCTTTTTCAGCACAGGCGGCAACAGAAAGTTGACCCACTCCCAACCGTAAACCAGCAGCGCCGGAATGATCGGGTTGCGGAAGAAAAGCCCGATCACCATAAATACCGCGCCGTATCCGACGCAGGCCAGGATAGTGATGCCGACATAGGCAAGGCACTGTTTCAAACCCGGCCCGTCGAACAGATAACTCATGCTCGCCTGATAGCCCCGCATGTAGTAGAGGAAAAACAACGACCCGACCGTCGTCAGCGTGAAGAGAACGGTCGAAGCGACCAGGCCGGAAATATACTTCCCCGCCACCAGGACTTCGCGCCGCAGCGCGCAGAGGAAGTAATAATGCAGGCTCTTGTCCACCACCTCTCCGCGAAACAGGTTCATGAAAATCCAGGCGCAGCCGAAGTAGACGATAGTTTGCAGGATCAGCCCCTTGTAGATGATCGCCGCGAAGGCTTCCTGGGCGCTCGTCCAGTTTCTGCGAATGTCGGCTCCGCCGTCGGGATCAACGACCGCCACCAGAAAGGTCAACAGAACCGGAATCGCCGCCAGCAGGTATATCAATAATGCGCGCTTCCCCCAGAAGTTCTTTTTCACTTCGATTCGCAGAATCGCGCGAATCTGCCGCATCCACAGTGACCAATTATCCATTCTTACTCCCCAGAAAACAGGACAAATAGGATTTTCCCATCCGTCCTATTTTTCCTATTCAGAACCGCGTTCGATCAAATAGTGATAAACCGCGTTCAAATCATCGTCCACCGGCGAGACGGATTCGATGTTCACTCCGTTTTCGATGACGACACGATTCAACAGCTGGTAGAAGGCGTCGGCGTTTCGCGTCTTGATGAACAATCCCTGCCTGTCCTGGTGCAGCGTGGCCTCGACCACGCTGTCCGACGCGAAGACGCGCGAGGCGAATTCCTGCGGCCGATCGCATCGGATCATGATCTGCATCGGATGTTCTTCCAGTTTCTCCTCGCGCACGCCGAGCACGCCGCCTTCGGCCAGAATGTAGCCGTTGTTGATCAGGACAACGCGGTCCGACATCTTGTCCACTTCATGCAATATGTGACTGGAAACGATCAGAAAATGGCCTCCCTGGGCGAGTTCGCGAAAGAGCCGGATCGTTTCGGCGCGCGCCATCGGATCGAGACCGTTCAAAGGTTCGTCCAGAATCATCACCACGGGCTCGTGCGCGATGGATTGGGCCAGCCGTATGCGCTGGCGCATGCCTTTGCTGTAAGCGGCGACTTTGCGATGCGCGGCCTCGACCAGGCCGACTCGTTCGATCGCGCGCCAGGTCTTCTCTTCGGTCTCTTTCGGCGGCAGGCCGTTGACCGACAGAAAAGATTTGACGAACTCGTAACCGGTCATTCCTTTCGGGAAAGAATCGAACTGACCGCAATATCCGACCTTGCGAAACAGCTCCCGCGGACTCGACGGCGAAACGCCGAGAACGCTGATGCTCCCGCGCGTCGGCTGGATCAGGCCGGTCATCAAATTCATCAGCGTCGTCTTGCCCGAACCGTTCGGGCCGACCAGACTGGTGATGCCCGGCGTGATAGTCAGGTTGATGCGATTGACGCCGAGGATTTCCCCGTAAAATTTCGAGACGTTTTTGAATGTAATCAATTGCTCGACCATCACGACATCACCTCGTAAGCGCGCACCCTGCGCGAGAGCATCAAAAGGCAGATCACGGCATAAGCGGCGAAGACGAACCACGATTCGCCCGACGACAATAACGAATCCATCCAATCGAGTCTGAACAGGTGTTTGGCCAGACCGTTGAAGGCGATCCCGAGGTTCAGCATATGCCCTTTGGTGGTATTGAACATTCCCTGAATCGCGAAGCCGATCGGCGTCGGGATGATGAAGATGGCGAACAACGCCGCGCTCGCCGCCGTGCGCCACTTGATCCAGGCCGAGAACGCCATTGACAATAGCGAGAGGATCACCAGCCATGAGGCGCTCATCGTGAAAATCGCCGTCGCTATCCACCAGTTTTCGACCATCCAACCGCCGCCTTCCAGATAGGAGTTGAACAGGAAGAGCAGCAACCCCGGAACCCACGTGATCAGCGAAAGCAATATCAGCAGCACCGACATCTTGCCTACGATGTATTCGAAACGCGAAAACGGGCGGGACAGGTAGAGCGGCAAAGCGTTGTTCGCCAGGTCGCGCGAGATCAACACCGGCCCGATGATCACCGTGAACAGAAACGCGAGCGACGTCTGAATGTTTGTGAAGATGAAAAAGAAACCGCCGCTGATCGGCAGATCTTCGACGATTTCCGCGTTGCTGACGCCGAAGATCGCCAGCGCCGCCGTATTGTGCCGCAGGTAGATGAGGACCGTATAGACCAACGGGCAGACGTAGCATAATACGAAGAGCGCCGTGAAAAGCTTGTATTTGAAAAGGTCCTGATAAGCGTAACGCGGCAAAACCAGGAACCGCGACCACGCCGGCGTCAATTTGCCTTCGTAGGGTTTGTAAGTGTGTTCGTAAACAGCCATTGCTCGCTCCAGTTCGTAGTCTCGCCTACTGCTCCATTGCTTTTAAAAAGATGTCTTCAAGTGAATCGCGTTTGTAATTCAGCCGCCGAATCTGCACGTTGCGTTCGGCGGCGAGTTTGTAAATGTCGCGAACCTCCAGTCCGTCATTCATCACCAGCTTGAGGCGTTGTTCGCCGGTCATCGCGTATTCGCAGCCCAGCGAGCCGATGGCGGCGGCGAATTCAGGCGTCGCGCCGCGCGTTTCCATTTCGACGAAGCGGCGATTGGCCCGGCGCTCTTCCTCCAGGTCGCAGATGGCCGCGATGTGGCCGCCTTTCATGATCAGCACTTCGTCGCAGCACTCTTCGACGTCGCGCAGCAGGTGCGATGAAAAGACCACGCTGGCGCTGCCCGAATCGCGGATTTCGCGGATCAGTTCCAGCATCCGTTTGCGCGCCGGGGGGTCCAGTCCGTTCGTCGGCTCGTCGAGGAAGATAAGTTTCGGGCCATGGACGATGGACTGCGCGAGCTTTGCCAGCTGTTTCATGCCCAGCGAATACGTGCCGAGCTGGCGGTAACGCGCCTCGCCGAGGCCCACGTAAAAGAGCGCCTCGTGCGCGCGTTCGAGCGCGGCCTCGGAAGGCAGCCCCGACAATTCTGCCATCAGCCGCACGAAATGCACGCAGGTCTGGTTGGCGATGAAGGCGTCGCGCTCGGGCATGTAGCCGATGTATGTGCGAATGTCCTTGATCTCGGTTCTGATGTCGCGGCCGAAGATCCGCGCCGTGCCTGAAGCCGGTTTGTGAAATCCGAGCAGTGTGTGAATGAGGGTCGTTTTCCCGGCGCCG
>DASUFM010000814.1:0-4103 GCA_036274535.1 Blastocatellia bacterium | reverse complement strand
AGCGCAGGCAAGGATGCCTGCGCTCCCAGGGCGGATTATGGCGCCGCCGCGTTTCTCCACAAACTAAATTTCGGCTGTGGCGAGAGATTCTGGCGTGGGCCTGAACCTGGAAAGATCGATCAGCCTTCTTTATTCCGCATGAAATCTGCGAGCTGCGCGAACGAACGCCCGAGCTGAACTCGCGTCAATCCGTTCTCGACGACCTCTTCCAGGGCGCGATTCATGCACAACATCCACTGATCTCGTTCGGATTCGCCGATCGAAAAAGGCAGATGGCGAGCGCGCAGCCGTGGATGGCCGAAACGTTCGATATAGAGGGGCGGCCCACCCATCCAACCCGATAAAAACATGAATAATTTCTCGCGAGAATGGTCCAATGTTTCGGGATGCAGCGCTCGAATACCCGCGGCTTCAGGCAGCGTGTCCATTAAATCGTAAAAACGATCCACCAGCGCGCGCACGATTTTTTCGCCGCCGATTGATTCATAAATAGTTTGAGTCATCCCCATAAACATACCTTTTCAGACCATATTTGCCCAGCTCATTGACACCTTGTGAAATCATGTGCTAATTATCTGAGCTTAACTAACAAGCGGTATTTAAAGCCACAGTTGACTGTGTGGCGCTCGCTGAACTCTCGGAAAGAAGGAGTGGCTGACCAGGCCGTGACAATCCCAATCTTTGGAATAGCTCTAGCGGGAAGCGTTCTGAGCATTGACGGGTCGTTTCTATTCATATTCTTTTCCATCCTTTTGCTGATTTACATACTCAATCACACGCTGTTCAAGCCTATCAACAGGATTTTGGAGGAGCGAGAACGTTTGGGGGCCGGGCGGATCAGCGAAGCGCGGCGGATGGTGGGAGAATATGAGGAGCGGCTGAAGGAATATGAATCCCGGCTGCGCGAAGCCCGGGGCGAGGCGTATCAGCGCCTTGAATCGGAGCGCCGTGAAGCGGCGCTCGAGCGGCAGCGAATGATCGCTGAAATGAAGGCTGAAACGACGGAACGAATTGACGCCGCCAGGCGGGAGATCGCGGAGCAGACGTCGAGTGCTAAACAAAGCCTCGAAAAAGAGGCTCGCGCGATGGCAGCCACTATCTCTTCTCGAATTTTGCGGCGCTCGGTCAGCGCGGGAGGAGATTGAATCCGAATGAGCAAACAATACTTTTCGCTTGCGCTTTTTATCCCCGGCGTCACTGGCGCCGCCGCATTGCCGGATATTCATCCATTATTGCTGTCCGGTTTTTGGACGTCGCCAACCGGCTTTGCGAAGCTGGTCAATGTGGTCCTGTTTTTGACGATTTTATATCTGCTTGCGCGAAAGCCGGCTCGCGAATTCTTCCAGGCCCGCCTGGCCATGGTGCGCGAGACGCTTGACAGAGCGGCGCAGGAGAAAAAGCTGGCCACGGAAAAAATGGCCGAGCTCGACGCGAGGCTCAATCGGCTGGACGAGGATCTTCGGGAAATCCGAGCGCAGACCGACCGTGACGCAGGCGCCGAGCGCGCTCGAATGGAGGCGGAAACCAGGAGCGACATCGAAAAGATTCGCCACATGGCCGTGCGGGAGGTCGACGCCGCCAGGCAGGTCGCGCTGGCCGACCTTAAGGCTTTCGCCGCCACGAAAGCCGTAGACCTGGCAGAGCAGGTGATCCGCCGCGAGATGACGCCCGCCGACGACGCCAAACTGGTGGCGCGCGTGGGCGAAGAACTGAGCAAAGTGAAATAGTTATGACTGGAACCACTATCGCAAATCGTTATGCGCGCGCGCTGGCCGACGTCATCGTCGAACGCAACGAGACCAATGAGGTGGCGAAAGAGTTGAACGGCTTCGAGCGGATGATGTCTGAGAATCCGGAACTGCGCGAAGTGTTCGCCAGTCCGGTGATCGCCACTGAACGCAAGCGGTCCGTGCTCGGCGAACTGCTGGCGCGCGCCGGATTTCGCCAGACGACCGCCAACTTCCTGCGGCTACTGCTGGACAATGCGCGACTGCACAATCTGGATCAGATGCTGGACGCGCTCTCCCGCGAGCTTGACGCTCGTATGAACGTGGTCTCGGCCGAAGTGACGACGGCGCGAGAGATCGGCCAGCAGGAAAAGGCCGCGCTGCAAAGCCAGTTGAAGGCCGCAACCGGCAAGGAGGTGCGGCTGCAATTCCGGACCGACCCCGCGATCATCGGCGGAGTCGTCACGCGCATCGGCAGTCTGGTGTATGACGGCTCGATCAAAAATCAACTGGCCCAGATGAAGAGAGAATTGATGAATCAGTAGTGACTGGTGGTTGGTGGTTGGTGATTGGTGGTTGGTTACGATCGTATGTACATTCCTGTTCTACATTTTCAGTTCAGGGTTTTGCCAACTGGAAAATGTGAGAGAGGAATGTGGACAGATGGCTTCTGAAGTTTTTCACCAACCACCAACCACCAATCACTAACCACCATCTTTGGAGCAACTATGGCAAACGAAATCAGAGCGGACGAGATAAGTAAAATCATTCGGCAGCAGATCGAGCATTTCGACGCGGGCGTGACGGTGGCCGAAGTCGGCACGGTGATCAAGGTGGGCGACGGGATCGCTGAAATTCATGGCCTCGAGAAAGTAATGGCCGGCGAACTGCTGGAATTCGAGAAGGGCGCGTCCGGACTTGCGCTCAACCTCGAGGAGGACAAGGTCGGCGCGGTCCTGCTCGGCGAATTTCAGGCGATCAAGGAAGGCGACATCGTCAAGCGGACCAAGCGAATCATCGAAGTGCCGGCGGGCGACGCGATGATCGGCCGCGTGGTCAACGCGCTCGGCCAGCCCTCCGACGGCAAAGGCCCGATCCTTACCAGGGATTATATGCCGGTCGAGCGCATCGCGCCGGGCATCGTCGACCGCCAGAGCGTGAAAGAACCTCTGCAGACCGGCCTCAAGGCGATCGACGCGATGATCCCCATCGGCCGCGGCCAGCGCGAACTGATCATCGGCGACCGCCAGACGGGCAAGACCGCCGTCGCGCTCGATACGATCATCAATCAAAAGGGGAAGGACGTAATCTGCGTTTACGTGGCCATCGGACAGAAGGCCTCGACCGTGGCGCAGGTGCAGGCGACGCTCGAACAGTATGACGCGATGAGTTACACGATCATCGTCTCGGCCTCGGCCTCGGAGCCGGCGGCGATGCAATACCTGGCGCCGTATTCCGGCTGCGCCATCGGCGAATATTTCATGGATCGCGGCAAGGCGGTGCTCTGCATCTACGACGATTTGTCGAAACACGCGGCGGCTTATCGCGAGATCTCGCTGCTGTTGCGCCGTCCGCCCGGACGCGAAGCCTATCCCGGCGACGTCTTCTATCTGCATTCGCGCCTGCTCGAACGCGCCGCGAAATATTCGGACGCCCGCGGCGGCGGCAGCCTGACGGCGCTGCCCGTGATCGAGACGCAGGCGGGAGACATTTCGGCTTACATTCCGACCAACGTGATTTCGATCACAGACGGCCAGATCTTCCTCGAATCGGACCTCTTCAACGCCGGCATCCGTCCCGCGATCAACGTGGGCAACTCGGTCAGCCGCGTGGGAGGCAACGCGCAGATCAAGGCGATGAAACAGATCGCGGGCACGCTGCGGCTCGAACTCGCGCAATACCGCGCGATGGCGGCCTTCGCCCAGTTCGCCTCCGACCTGGACGCCGCCACGCAGCGGCAGTTGGCGCGTGGGCAGCGTTTGACCGAAATCCTCAAGCAGCCGCAGTACCGCCCGATGGACGTCGAGAAACAGGTCGCGGTAATCTGGGCCGCGTCGAACGGTTACGTTGACGACATCCCGGTCGAAGGCGTTCGCCACTTCGAGGAAGAATTGTTGAAGTTCCTCGAAAACGAGGGAGCGACGCTCGCCGCGATCCGTGAGAAGAAGGCGATTGACGACGGCCTGAAGGCGAAGCTCAAATCCTCGCTCGACGAATTCAAGCAGCGCTACAGCGCTCAGGCCAAAGGCGCCAGAGCTTAAACGATTGCGGATTGCGGATTGCGGATTGCGGATTTATCTGATCTCAATCGGCAATCCGTAATCATGAATTGTAAGAAGCGCAGGAAAAGTTTCTTCAATCCGCAATCCGCAATCC
>DASUFM010000813.1:0-3659 GCA_036274535.1 Blastocatellia bacterium | reverse complement strand
AGACGGCCAGACCGACGCCGAAACGCGTCGCATTACCATGAACCTGGTCAGCGCCGATTATCTGAGCTCGTTAAGCATTCCCCTGCGGCGGGGACGAATGCTGACCGACGTCGAAATCAACGCCGCGGAATCGATGGCGGTCATCAACGAGGCGGCCGCCAAACTCTGGCCGACGGCAGAAGATCCCATCGGCCGTCGCCTCAAACTGGGCTTACTCGAAAGGCCCGGCGCGCCGGATGTGTTGACGCCGCCGAACGCCTCGCCTTACGTCACAGTTGTCGGCGTAATCGCAGATACTCGAAACGATGACATCCGCAACGACACCAGACCTGCGGTTTTCATCCCCTACACCTTGCTGGCGCCGTCGCAGCGCACGCTGGCTGTACGCGTTCAGAGCGACTCGAACTCGATCATCAACGCCTTGCGGGCGCAGATTCGCGAAATGGATAAGGAGCAGCCGATCAACGGCCCGACAACATTCAACGAGGCGCTCGGTTTTCGGACGGCGCAACCGCGCTTCATTATGGCGCTCTTCAGCCTCTTCGCCGCTCTCGGTCTGGCGTTGGCGATGGCCGGCATTTTCAGCGTCCTGTCTTACCTGGTCTCGATGCGGACGCGCGAAATCGGCGTACGCATGGCTATGGGCGCGCGACCGCCCGACATTCTTTTGCTGGTCTTCCGCGCGGGCGGCAAACTGGTCGGCGCAGGACTCGTTGTCGGAATTCTTGCCAGCCTGGGCGTAATGCGACTGCTGGGCAGCAAGTTGGAATTATTCCAGGCCGGAACCTTTGATCCCGTTTCGTTCCTGGGCGTGACGGTTCTGCTCATCGTGATCGCCGCCGCAGCCTGCTTCATTCCGGCGCGGCGCGCAATGAAAGTGGACCCAATGGCCGCCTTGCGGCAGGACTGAGATGAATGGCTGATGTGACGCAGACAACTCGCTTTCGCTTCTGGCTCTGGCTGATCGCTTTGATTGGCGTGATCGTTCCGCGCCGCCTGCGCGCCGATTGGCGGCAGGAGTGGGAAGCCGAGTTGCGATACCGCGAAGAATTGTTGGCCGAGTGGGACAAGCTTAACTGGCTTACAAAACTCGATCTGCTATGGCGCAGTCTGGGCGCGTTCCGGGATGCGTTGTTATTACAACCGCGAAGAATGGAGGATGATATGTTTCAAGACCTGAAGTTTGGCGCGCGAATGCTGCTGAAGAATCCCGGATTTACGGCCGTGGTGATCATGACGCTCGCGCTGGGCATCGGCGCCAACGCGGCGCTCTTTTCGGTGGTCAACGGCGTGCTGCTCAACCCACTGCCCTTTCCGCAGCCTGAACAACTCGTCACGCTTCACCAGAGCAAGCCGAACTTCCCGACCGGCGCCATTCCTTATCCGAATTTTCGTGACTGGCAAAGGGAGAATCAAACGTTTTCCGCGATGGCCATTTCACGCGGAACCAGTTTCAGCCTGATCGGCGCGGGCGAAATCGAACGCGTCAGCGGACAGTTCGTCACAGCGACGTTTTTCTCCGTGCTCGGCGTGAAACCGCTGCTGGGGCGAGATTTTACGCCGGGCGAAGACGAATTCGGCGCGGGGCCCGTGGCGCTCATCAGCGAGGGCCTATGGCGGCGCAAGTTCGGTTCGGCGCCGGACGCCCTTGGCAAGGGTATTACTCTGAACGACAAAAGCTACACAGTCGTCGGAGTGATACCCGCAAGTTTCACCTTGCAAGTCAGTAATTTTCGCCCCGCCGATATCTATGCGCCCATCGGCCAGTGGAATAATCCAAATCTCAAGAATCGCGGCGCCGCTTTGGGGCTGCACGGGATCGGCAGGCTCAAGCCCGGCGTCACAATCGAACAGGCGGAGGCGGATCTGAACCGAGTGATGCGCGATCTCGCCGCCGCTTATCCGGAGACCAACAGGGACAACGGCGCGAAGTTCATTCCGCTCAAGCAAAGCATGATCGGCGGTAATATCGGGGCGACCCTCTGGACATTGCTGGGCGCGGTCGGATTCGTGATGCTGATCGCGTGCGTGAACGTCGGCAATCTGCTGCTCGCGCGCTCGACCGGCAGGACGCGAGAGTTCGCCGTTCGCGCCGCGCTCGGCGCGGGCCGATGGCGATTGCTTCGCCAATCTCTGACCGAAAGCGCGCTGCTGGCCCTTTTTGGCGGCGGACTGGGGTTGCTCCTCGCGGCCTGGGGCGTGAAGGCCGCGCTCGCGGCGCTGCCCATTACGCTGCCGCGAGCGGAAGAGATCGGGATGGATGGTCGAGTCATACTCTTCACAGTCGCCGTTTCGCTGCTCAGTGGAATTCTTTCGGGTCTGGCTCCGGCGCTGAAGACTTCGCAGTCGCGCCTCTCAGAAACGCTCAAGGAAGGCGGCCGCGGCGCAAGCGGCGCCCGATCCCGCGCGCAGGGCATCCTTGTCGCGGTGGAGATGGCGCTGGCGCTGGTTCTGCTGATCGGCGCGGGCTTGATGATTCGCAGCCTCAACTCGCTCTGGAAAGTAAATCCCGGATTTCGCCCGGACAATATGCTGACCTTCGGGCTCGGGTTTCCACAGTCTATGAGAACGGCCAGCCCCGAAGAGATTCGCGCCAACCTGCGTGAGCTTAGCGCTCAGCTCAATTCCCTGCCCGGCGTCCGAGCCGCTTCATTCTCGGATGGGGCCTTGCCATTGCTGAACGAAGACGACCGGTTTTTCTGGATCGATGGCAAGCCGAAACCCTCCAGTCAGAGCGAGATGAATATGGCGCTGATCTATAACGTCGAACCCGGATATCTGGCCGCCATGGGGATCCCGCTCAAGCAGGGACGCTTTTTCACCAATCAGGATGATGAACGGTCTCCGAATGTCGTAGTGGTTGACGAGACCCTCGCCAGGCAATACTTCGGGGCCGAAAACCCGGTCGGCAAGCGAATCTACCTGGGAGACAATGAAGACTCGCGGCAGATCGTCGGCGTGGTCGGGCACGTCAAGCAATGGAGCATCGCGGCGGACGAACAGCAATCGCTCCAGGCTCAGCTCTATATCCCGTTCAGAGCGTATTCAGACAACGATCTGAGGGGAGGAGTTTCCGGCGTGGATGTGGTGATGCGTTCGGAAGGAGAGGCGCCGGGGCTTATGGATTCGGTCCGCCGCGTCATGCAAAGCCATAACGGCCAGTACGTCATCGCCATGCCGCGGACAATGAATGAAGTGATCGGCGAATCGCTCGCGCGCCATCGTTTCTCGATGACTTTGCTGGGCGCGTTTGCGGCGGTAGCGCTCCTGCTGGCGAGCATCGGACTCTACGGCGTTATTTCTTATCTGGTCGGGCAACGAACACAGGAACTCGGCGTCCGCATCGCGCTCGGCGCCGGGCGCAAGGACATTCTGAGCCTGGTGGTGAACCACGGAATGAAGATGGCGCTCGGCGGGGTGGCGATCGGATTAATTGCCGCGTTCGGCCTGACCCGCTTGATCGAGAATATGCTTTATGGCGTGAGCGCGACCGATCCTGCAACATTCGCCGTCATTGCCTTGCTGCTTACCGCTGTGGCGCTCGCGGCCTGTCTGGCCCCGGCGTGGCGCGCGACGAAGGTCGATCCGATTACGGCGCTTCGGACCGAGTAGCGGGAGTTACCATGGGACTAGTGGAAGTCGGCTATGTTTGAGCGATA
>DASUFM010000812.1:0-5010 GCA_036274535.1 Blastocatellia bacterium | reverse complement strand
GGCCCAGTTTTCGCCGGCGCCGGCCAGATGTTCTATGATTTCGCGTGGCGAATGCGCGGCGGCTTCGACCAGGGTTTGCATTGTTCTGGAATAATCGAACATCTCTCCCTCGCGATTAAAACGTTCGGGCAGTCCGTCGCTCATCAGAACGACCACGTCGCCACAGCCGAGTGTGATTTCGAGTTCGCGATAAGGATAATTCGAGATACTCCCGAGCGGCATGGCTTTGATCATTACCTCTTCCACGGACCCCGTCTGCGCGCGGTAGATCAATGCCGGAGGCATGCCGGCCGACGCGATTTTCATTTGCCGGCCGCTGAGTTTAATCATCGTCAATCCCATAAACAGGGAGCGCAGGTTCATCTCCTTCAACACTCGCGAAGATCGCTGGAAGACCGGGACGATTTCCGGCTCTGCGGCGAAGGTTCGGAAGAGGCTCTTCATCGCCGTGACCACAGTTCCGGCCTTCAGCCCGTGCCCGGTCGCGTCGCCGACCGCGACCGTCAACGTGCCGTCGCCGTTCAGATGAAAATCGTAGTAGTCGCCGCCGACCTCGGTGGCAGGCTTCATATAAGCTTCTATATCCAGGCCCGGCAGTTGAGGGACATTCTTCGGCAGCATGGAAAGTTGGAGTTGGCGCGCGCCTTCAAGCTCACGGGCTCGCTGCTCGTTTTCGGCTTCCAATTCCTGCCGCCGCCGGGCGTCTTCTACAGTTCGCTCTATCAACCGTATGTTTTCGAGCGCAAAAGACGCCGGGCCGCCGACGGAGAGCAACAGTCTCTTGTCATCGCTTGAATAGGGCAGATCGCCCAGGTGAGCGCCGACTGAAATTACTCCGAGCAATTCATCCTTGGCCATAATCGGCAAAAGCAAAGCGGAGTTCAGTTTCCCCAATAACTCACGCTCTTCATTATTTTCGGATTGCAGTTCGTCGCGGCTCTCAATGTCGATCAGCTGGCCTGATTCGATCATCCGCCTGATGACGGCGAAATCGCGCGTAAGTCCGCCATCGCAAGGATAGTGATACGGCGTCGCGTAACGATTATGGAAGCTATAAACGCAAAAATAGGCGCATGGGTAATCGCCACTCGCTTCATCGCGCAAAAAGATCGCCACGTTAGAGGAGCGCATGGCCGATTGGATGTTTTTAGCGACCAGTTCCAGCAACTGCGGCAGGCTGGTCGTCGCCCGCAATGATTCGGCCAGATCAGCGATGATCTGCCGCGCGTCATACGCCTGGTGGAAGAACAAGCGATCGATCTTCGGCGCGACCACGCGGAGATGAAAAGCCCGCGCGAGCTGCCAGACGACGATTGCGACGATGGCCGAAATGATTCCGACGCTTCGCCCGGTCATCGGGTTCCAATAGAAGAAGCTGTCCAGCGTGAAGTAAAGCGCAAGGCTGACGACAACCATCAATAATAGAACCGAGCCGCGCGAGACCAGCAGATAACGCAGGCCTCGGCGAATGATCAGGCCAATTGGAATGACTTTGTGTCGGACAATCGCGTAAGCAAAGGATAGCGGAATAAGCGGAAGAGTGACCAAGAGGGAGTTGTCTAGCCATGACCATAAAGTAGGCATTCGCCAGTCAAGCCCTATCTGCCCCCCGGCGTTCAACACCAGGATATTGAAAAAACCGGCGCCGCTGCCTGCCATCACCACACGCAGCCTTCTTCGATTGATGAGGCTCTCAGCTCGATAATTGATGAACAGACAAGCCAGTCCGGCGGCCAGATAAGCGATAACAACAAACACAGCGGCCCGGATGAAATGCCCTGACCATGCAGATTGCATCATCCATACGTTCACACTGGTTAACCCTAATCGGCTCGATCCAAAGACGGGCAGGAGAACGAAAAGAAAAGGCAAGTAAATCAGGATTTCCAGACGATGCCATCGGCAGAGCAGCGGCGAACGTCCGGGAAATATCAGAAAGAAATGAACTAAGACCGGTAAAAACAATAGTCCCACGACCAACGCCGCACGGGCGATCGGATCCAACAACCGAGGTAGGTTGTCAGGATCGTCTCCAAATGTGCCAATCAACGTTGCCAGCATCAGCGCCAGCATCCACGCCTGTTTGTCATCTGGCCTGAGCAAAAAAATGCACCACGCGGTAAGCAGAAAAAGAAGGAAAATGTAATAGATCGGACGAAACTGTGCGCGCTCTCGTTGAGGAACCGTCTGAATCGTAACGTCTCGCAACTGTCCGGCGCGCCTGATGGTGAATGTGACACGGGTTCCTGGCGGCATTTCGTTGTCAATTAAAACGCGAGGATCATCTCTGATCTTTACGCCATCGACCGCAATCAATTCGTCACCGACCTGAAAATCGGCAGCCAGGGCGATGGGATCAACACCGTCGATATGGGGTTCACCTTTTCCATCCCAGGTCGCGTGGAATCCGGGAGATCCCTGCTTCTTCGGCAGAGAGAGTGAATAGACGTACACTACGAAATATGCTGATATCAGCGCCAACACAAAACAGCCAAGCAATATCCGTAATTGTTTAGACATCGATCAACTCCGAATTTTGGCGACGACTATCGTCATATCATCTTCGTTGCTCCGTCCTTCAGCCGCTCCGTCACAGGCGTCGATCATACGCCGGGCGATGTCTTCCGCAGACTTTTCTTCTACGCAGACCCGCTCCAACGTTCGCTCGACCTGTTCACTTCCCCAGATCTGGTTCGCGTGATTCATTCTCTCTTCAAAACCGTCGCTCAACCAGATCAACGCGTCTCCTGGCTCAAGCCGCATCTCGACCGGCCGCACATTGATCTTCCGCAGAAATCCCAGCGGCGGCGCCTGTGTCTTTATCAACGTTAAGCTACGACTCATCGCTCGATAGTGATAAGGCGCCGGCATTCCATTCGAAATTATTTCGATCTTCAGCGCGGTGATATCCAGGATCGCCGCGCCAAGACACATTCCCATTCCGCGCTGTGAAAGCGACCGCTTCAGCGCGCTGTTCAAATCCTCAATGAGCGGTTTGACGCCGGCGTGGCCGTTCATTCGCTGCAGGCCATTTATCAATCCCATCTTCACCATGCCCACGACCAGCCCCGCGGCCATCCCGTGTCCTGTCGCGTCTCCGACCGCGACGCAGATGCGGCCGCCGGTCATCTCTATAAAATCGTAGTAGTCGCCGCCGACCTCCGTCGCCGCGCGCATCCGGCCGATGATTTCAACATTATCGAGGGAGACGTTGCTGGCCGGAAGCATAGAAAGCTGAAGCTGCCGGGCGAAGGCCAACTCTTCGGTTTTGCGGCGGTGATCGACTTCGATCTCCTGCAAGCGGCGGGCTTCGGCGACCATCTGTTCGACCAGACGCGCGTTTTCAATAGCGAACGCCGCCGGCCCGCTGACGCTCATCAATAATTGTTTGTCTTCGCCGGAGAACGGCAGGTCACCCAGCCTCGGCCCCAACGAAATGATCCCCAGCATTCCATCTTTTGAAAATAGCGGCATCAACAATGTCGATTGTATTTTTTGCAGGATTTTCAATTCATCAAAAATAGGGCCGATAAGAGAAGAGCCGTTATCAGACGCGAGTTCCACAATAGAATCAAAATCCACCGGCCTTCCATTATCAGACGCTTGTTGGATAAAAATGGCGGCATTATTCAACCGACAGTTGTTGGAATCTGAATCAGTTTGATTGTAATCGCGCGAATAAGCGGCGTTGTAATTTCCGGTCATCTGGTCGCGCAGGAAGATGGTCACGTTCATGGGCTGCAGCGCGGTCTGAATCCTGGTTGCGACGAGTTCCAGCAACTGAGGCAGGTCGGTCACGGTTCGCAGCGATCCGGTCAATTCAGCGATGATCTGATGAGCGTCGTAAGATTGGCGGAAGAAGCGACGGTCGATCAGCGGCCTGAGATATTTGTCGTGCAAGCCGCCGGCGATCTTCCAGGTGACGATGCCCACGGTTGCGGAGATGAGGCCGATGACGATCCCAGGCGGCTTTGTGCGACTGAAGACGTAGGTCAACACAGCGGTCACGGCAAGACCGACGGCGATCATGTCCAGCAGAATGGCTCCGCGCGAAACCAGCACGTAACGCACGCTCCGACGAATAATCAAGCTGACGGGAATCACCTGATGCCGGATGATCGCATAAGCGAACGAGAGCGGGATGAGCTGCAGCGTGAACCCCATGCCAGACCTTATCCAATCGTAGGCGTCAGGGTAACTCGTTTGAAAGAACGTTTCCCATAAAACGACCAATAGCAGGTTGAAGACTCCAGCCCCACTGCCCACGACAACGACGTGCAATTTTCTGCGAGCGATGACGCCGGCCACGCGATAACCCGCAAACAACGCCAGCAACCCTACGGCCAGGTATGCCAGCACGATCAGCATTGACAGCAAACCGATCCACTGTTGCTGGAGCAGCCACGAATCCTGGAAGAACCGCGCCCACCGCTCCTGTCCGCTCAAGATCGTGACAAGCCTGGAGAAAGAGAACCACGGCAGGATCAGATAGAACGGCCAATAAAGTCTACGCTCAAGGTTTGGGAATCGACGCAGCAGCGGCGAGCGATCAGGGAAGATCAGGAAAAAATGGCAGAAGACCGGCAGAAAGAACAGGCCCGATATTCGCGCCATCGCCATCATGGGCAATACAGCTACGGGCAGAGGCGGCAAACCGTTGTTAAATAGTCCCGTGAAAGCTCCCAGCATCAGCGCCAGCAACCAGGCTTGCCGGTCCGCCGGCTTAAGCAGAAATACTGTCAAGCCTGTCAGCAGAAAGAGCAATTGAACAAGGCCGTCAATAATCGGCCTGAGCCAGCGACTGGTCGGATAGCGAATCATCTCAAGCGTGAACTCCAGCGACTGTCCCTCGCGGCTGACGACCATCTTATAGATCGAGCCTGGCGCAGCGTGTTCGTTGTAGCGGAGAAGCTTCGGATCATCCGCCAGCGTGCGGCCATTGATGGAGATCACCTCGTCTCCGACCTGCAGCGCCGTCGCCGGTCCGTTCTTATCCACGCTGACGATTTG
>DASUFM010000811.1:0-5578 GCA_036274535.1 Blastocatellia bacterium | reverse complement strand
CTGCTTCTCTTCGACGAATCGTTCAGCGCGCTGGACCCGCAGACGCGCACCGGGCTGCGCCGCGAAATTCGGGCTTTGTTGCAGGAACTGCGCATCCCCGCGCTCTTCATCACTCACGATCAGGAAGAGGCGATGGAGATGGGCGATCAGATCGCCATTCTCAACCGCGGGCGGCTGGAGCAACTGGGCGCGCCCGACGAGGTCTACAACGACCCTCAGACCGAATTTGTCGCCACCTTCCTCGGCGCGGCCAACGTGGTCGAAGGCTGCTGGCGCGACGGCTTCATCGCGCTGGATTGCGAGCAGTGTTTGAGAGCCCCGAGGTCGGCCCCGAATACGGTGGTGGAGCGAGTCAGGATGATTTTCCGCCCCGAAGATGTCACGCTCGGCGCCCCCACCGGCCTGGTCGAAACTCCGCATCACCTCGGACGCGGCGAAATCATCGATGTGTCGTTCAGCGGCGCGACCGAATTGGTGACGATCAAACTCATGCCACGCGGTTATACCGGCTCATCGCCGATGTCGCATTGCTACGGCGGTTCGGACAAGTCATGCAACCTCTTGATCAAAGCCGTCCGCACGAAGTGGGAGGCGAAGAAGTTCAGGCTCACGGCAGGTTCGTCTGTCTCTATAGGGTTGAGGTCATATAAAATTTTATGATGGCGTAAAATTTTTTATGAGGGTGAGAGGGATATGGATATATTGATTGGCGCCCACAGTTGGTCATTAAAGCGTTTGTCTCAGGTGTTGCTCTTTTCATTACTGCTCTTCAGCTTGAGTTCGTGTGCGAACGAAAGCGCCGTATTTCATATTTCATATTCCATATTTAATATGAAATATGCGGACGGCGCGCCGCAGGAAATGCCCAAAGAGAAGGGCGATTTCCGCGCGCCCGATCTGGTCGAGATCGTCGACCTCGATTCGACGATCAAGCTCGACATCCGCTACGCCACTTCGAACAACTTTCTCGGCCGCCGGGTGTACAAGGATGCCCGCGCGTTTTTGCAGCGCCCCGCCGCCGAAGCCCTCGTGCGCGCCAACCGCAAGCTGCGCGAGAAAGGTTACGGGCTGCTGATTTTTGACGGATACCGCCCGTGGTCAGTGACCAAAATTTTCTGGGACTCCACTCCTCAGGACAAAAAAAAGTTTGTGGCCGATCCCAGCCAGGGCTCCCGCCACAACCGCGGTTGCGCCGTTGACCTGACGCTATACGACCTGCGCACGGGCCGTCAGGTCGAGATGCCCAGCGGCTACGACGAGATGACCGAGCGCGCCTACCCGAACTATCAGGGCGGAACCGAGGGGCAGCGCCGCATGCGCGGGACGCTGCGCGAGGCGATGGAATCGGAGGGCTTTACCGTTTTCGAAGTCGAATGGTGGCATTTCGACTACAAAGACTGGAAGCAATACCCCATACTCGACATCGGCTTCGATCAGATTAAAACGCGGTAGACGGAGGATGGAGAATGGAAGATGGAAGATCGAGGATCGAACAACGATATTCGATCCTCGATCTTCCATCCTCGATCTTCCATCCTCTATCCTCCGTCCCTCCGTCCCTTTGTCCCTTTCCCGCTCCCCCGGTTAAAATCGGCCTGTACGCGTCCCGGCGCCCGGCTCCGCTTCAATCGCTGAGATTCAATAATGGAAAACACCGTAAACCTTAAACTAGATTACACAATCCTTTGCGAAGACGTGCGCGTCGAGATGTCGAATCATCTGAGCCTGATGGGGGTGACTCATCAGGTGGTCGTGCCGCGATTGCCCGTGACGATGATCAAATTCGCGGTGCTCAACCATTGGCGTGGAGAGGGGCAATACATGACCGAGGTGCGCATACTGACGCCGGACCGAATGCAGACCGTCGCGATGTCGCAGCCGTCCGGCCTGACCGTCCCGCCCGACGGTTACGCCGACAACGTCACCGTCTTCGTCAACACTACTTTTTACCAGCCAGGCAATCACATCGTGCAGACATTGATCAACTCTTCATTGTTCGCCGAAAGGACGCTCCCGGTCATGCTGGTCGACCAACAACAAATAATCACCGAAAGTGAACAGGTAATGTGATATGTCGAATCAAAACGCATTAGATCAACTTTCAATCAATACAATCCGCACGCTGGCGATGGACGGCGTGCAGAAGGCTAACTCCGGCCATCCCGGGATGCCGATGGGAATGGCGCCGGCGGCTTATACGCTGTGGACGAAATTTCTGCGCTTCAATCCGAAGAATCCTTTCTGGAGCGGCCGCGACCGCTTCGTGCTCTCGGCCGGGCACGGCTCGATGCTGCTGTACAGCCTGCTCTACCTGACCGGTTTTGACGATTATCCGCTCGACCAGTTGAAGCAATTTCGCCAATGGGGAAGCCTGACGCCAGGCCATCCGGAATCGGAATTGTCGTCAGCGATCGAAACGACGACGGGCCCGCTCGGGCAGGGTTTCGCCAACGGCGTGGGAATGGCCATTGGCGCCGAATACCTCGCCGCCAGGTTCAATCGCCCCGGTCACGAAATCTTCGATTATTACATCTACGCCATTGTCTCCGACGGCGACCTGATGGAAGGCGTGGCCTCCGAAGCCGCCTCGATGGCGGGCCATTTGAAACTGGGACGCCTGATATATCTTTACGACGACAATCAAATCTCGATTGACGGCAGCACTAATCTGGCTTTTACCGAAGACCGCGCGAAGCGTTTCGAGGCTTATCACTGGCACGTGCAAACCGTCACCGACGCAAACGACACGGCGGCGATAGAGAATGCGATCAAGGCCGCGCAGGCCGACCCGCGTCCATCGATCATTTGCGTCAAATCGGTCATCGGATACGGCAGCCCGAACAAGGCCGGCACCGCGAAGGCGCATGGCGAACCGCTGGGCGCCGAGGAAGTGAAACTGACGAAACAGAACCTGGGCTGGCCATACGAAGAGCCTTTCACCGTGCCCGAAGAGGCCTTGAACAATTTTCGCCAGGCGATAGGCCGCGGGAAGAAACTTGAGGCCGAATGGAACGCGAAGTTCGAAGCTTACGCGAAGGCCTATCCAGAGTTGGCCGCCGAATGGCAGGAGTGGGCGAGTGGTAAATTGCCCGAAGGCTGGCAATCGGCGGCGCCGGTGTTCCCGCCCGACAAGCCCATGGCTACGCGCGAGGCTTCGGGCAAGGCTTTGAACGCATTCGCTAAAGTCCTGCCGATGCTGATCGGCGGCTCTGCCGATCTGCGCCCTTCGAACAACACTTTCCTTGAAGGCGAAGGCGAATTCCAGCCGGGCAATTATTCGGGGCGCAATTTTCACTTCGGCGTGCGCGAACACGCGATGGGATCGGTCATGAACGGCATCGCGCTGACACGCCCGCTGATTCCGTTCGGCGGCACGTTCATGGTCTTTTACGATTACATGCGTCCGCCGGTCCGATTGGCCTCGATGATGGGCTTGCGGGTCATTTATGTCTACACCCACGACAGCATCGGACTCGGTGAAGACGGCCCGACGCATCAGCCGATCGAGCATCTGATGGGCCTGCGCTCGGTCCCGAATCTGACGCTGATCCGCCCCGCCGACGCCAACGAAACCGCCGTCGCGTGGCGCGCGGCCCTGGAAAACAACCACGGCCCGACGGCGCTGGCGCTGACACGGCAGAAACTGCCGGTCTTCGACCGAAGCAAATACGCTTCGGCTGAAGGGCTGTTGCGCGGCGCTTATGTGCTGAGCGAATCGCCGAAAGGCAAGATCGACGCGATCATCATCGCCACTGGATCGGAAGTCTCGGTCGCCGTCGAAGCCCAGCAGAAACTCGCCGCTGAAGACATAGGCGCGCGCGTGGTAAGCATGCCCAGTTGGGAACTGTTCGACAAACAGCCGCAGGATTACCGTGACGAAGTGCTCCCGCCGAATGTCCATGCCCGGCTCGCGATCGAAGCGGGCGTGACGCTAGGTTGGGCGAAATACGTCGGCGAGAAAGGCGACGTGATCGGTCTCGACCGCTACGGAGCCTCGGCGCCGGTTCAAGTGGTGATGGAGAAACTGGGATTCACGGCCGCGAACGCCTTGGAGCGGGTGAAGAAGCTGATTGGGAAATAAGTCAATGAAAAGAAGTGGGACAATTTAAAAAATTGTCCCACTTATCAGTCGGAAAAGAAGTGGGACAATTTAAATGTGTCCCACTTAGTAGGCGTATTTGTTTTTCAACTACTCAAATCATATGAAAACTGCGCTGTTGGTAATTGACGTTCAGGTCGGAATCATCGATCACTTTCAGGCTTACAACAAAGACCGGGTTCTGGCGAACATCAACGACCTGTTGACCAGGGCCCGCGCCGCGAGCGTTCCGGTGATCTACGTTCGACACGACGGCGGGAAAGGGAGTCCGCTGGAGGCGGATACCGAAGGCTGGGCGATCCATCAACGCGTCGCGCCGGGCGCCGGAGAACCGATTGTCGATAAGCAGTCGTGCAGCTCGTTTTACGAAACGCCTTTGCGCGCAATGCTGGAAGAAAAGGGAATTTCACATCTTATAGTGACCGGCTGTCAGACCGAATATTGCGTTGACACTGCCTGCCGCCACGCGACCACGCTCGGTTTCGACGTGACTCTGGCCGGCGACGCGCACACGACGCTTGATAACGATTTGTTGAAGGCCGAGCAGATCATCGCGCATCACAACCAGGCGCTCAACTGGTTCAATTCCGGCAAACACACGGTGATGGTCAAACCTGCCGGCGAAATCGACTTCTAAATCAGACCAATGCGAGATTGAGTCAGTACCGCGAGCGGTAGCGAGCGTCGCAGACGCCTGGTTCACGCCCCCTACCGGTCGCGGTACTGACTTTAGATTTTATAAGCCGCCAGAAAAAAATATTTCATATTCCATATGAAATATGTCATACGGAGATAGCTAAGATATGGCGACTACAGGTCCATCAGTCCTCCCGCCGGGCCCCAGCTCTGTTATTCCCGGCATCAACTTCTTCGCTTTTCGCCGCGACCCGATCAAATTTCTTACCGGCATGGCCGACCGTTACGGCGATGTTGTCCGTTTCCAACTCGGTCCGCTGCCGTTCGTCATGGTCAACAATCCCGACTACATCCGCGACATTCTGGTCACCAACAACAGGAATTTCATGAAGGGCGAAGGGCTGCAGCGCGGGAAGCGCCTGATAGGCGAAGGCCTGTTGACCAGCGAGGGCGAGTTTCACCTGCGCCAGCGGAGATTGGCTCAGCCTGCGTTCCATCGACAGCGCATCGCTTCTTACGCCGCGACGATGGTCGAATACGCCGCCCGCGAGCGCGACCGATGGCGCGCCGGCGAGACGCGCGACGCCGCGCGCGACATGATGCGGCTGACGCTGGCGATCACGGGCAAGACGCTCTTCGACGCCGATGTCGAGGGCGAGGCCGACGAGATACGCGAGGCGCTGAATGCGGCCTTCGCGCTGTTCAACAGGCTGACGCTGCCGTTCTCGCGGCTGCTCGAACGCCTGCCCCTGCCCGCGACCAGACGCTTTAATAAAGCGCGCGAACGGCTGGACGCGACAATATATCGAATCATCAACGAGCATCGCGCGAGCGGGGAAGACC
>DASUFM010000810.1:0-5366 GCA_036274535.1 Blastocatellia bacterium | reverse complement strand
CATTTCATCGCGTTGTCGACCTCGACGATGTTGTCGGCGATTTCGGGGATGCGGTTGGCCGCGTAGATCATCGCTTCCGAACTCGTGCGCCAGAGAAATTCGCCCGCGCGGTCTTTGGCGTAGATCAGGGCCTTCAACCGGTCTTCGAGCTTATCCATGTTCTTCGCCGTTTCGAGCGAGGCGATTTTCGGCTTCTGTCGTTCGCGATATTCGAAGGTCGAGAGGTCCAGCGTCTGAATCTCGTCGCCCACTTTGCGGAAAAATCCGCCTTTGGTTTTGTCGCCGAGCAATTTGCGGTCGACCATCTTTTGCAAAACGTCGGGCAGCGTGAAGGTCTCGCGTTTTTCGTCGTCCGGCAAACTGGCGTAAAGGTTCTTAGCGACGTGAACGGCCGTGTCCAGGCCGACGATGTCAAGCGTCCGGAAAGACGCGCTTTTGGCGTGGCCGATGGCGGTCCCGGTCATCGCGTCTACTTCTTCGGTAGTGTAACCGCCTTCGAGCATGACCTTGATCGCGTCGAGCATGGCGAAATTGCCGATTCGGTTGGCGATGAAACCCGGCGTGTCCTTCGCATGAACGATGCCCTTGCCCAGAGTCCGGTCGCAGAAATCGGCGATGAAGTTCGCGACCTCAGTGTCGGTCTCGGGCGTGGTGATGATTTCAAGAAGATGAAGGTATCGCGGCGGATTGAAAAAGTGCGTGCCCAGAAACCGGCGGCGGAAATTGTCAGAACGTCCCTCTGCCAGAGACGCCAGCGGAATGCCCGAAGTGTTCGAAGTGATGACGGCCTCGGCGCTCAGATGCGGCTCGATGCGTTCATAAAGCGAGCGTTTGATTTCGAGGTTCTCTACAATTGCCTCGATCACCCAATCGCAGCCTTTCAGTTTGGGCAGGTCGTCCTCGAAATTGCCGACCGATATCAGGCCGGCTATTTCCGGAGAAAAGAACGCCGCGGGCTTGGCTTTCTTCGCGGCGTCGAGACCGGCCTGCGCGATGCGATTTCGCACGGCGGGCGATTCCAGAGTCAGCCTCGCCTTCCGCTCTTCAGGCGTCAATTCTTTAGGCGCAATGTCGAGCAACAAACAGGGAATGCCGGCATTGGCCAGATGAGCGGCGATCTGCGCGCCCATTACACCCGCGCCCAATACAGCGGCCTTTTTGATTTGCATAACTGATGTCTCCTCGGAAAACAATGGGCAGTGGATAGTGGGCAGTGGGCAGTTAATGGTGTTTGAAAATTAAATGCAACTACTTCCTTAGTCGCGGCAGCGACTTTTGATCTTAGCCCGGCGTTTTAACGCCGGGGGACCGGTTAGATAGCCGTTTCAGTCGCGTCAGCGACGGTTGAAACAGCGTGGTGATTCAACCGTCGCTGACGCGACTGAGGTTGCGGCGCGCGATTTCCCGGCCTGCGACCGGGAAGAACGTGGTTACGTTTATTTCTCAAATACCATTAACTGCGACTGCCCACCATTCACTCTTCAGTAATTTGTCAAAATTTTCTCTGACGCGAAGCCTAAATTAAGCAATCGCGCGCGCGTCTGTTCAATCATTTCACGCGATCCGCAGACCAGCGCCACGGGGTCATTTAATCCGGGCACGATGTTGTCCAGCAGACTCTGGACGTAGCCGGTCGGGCCGCTCCAATCGCCGTTGGGCCGGCTGATCACCTGGCGCAACTCCACGCCATGATCGCGCCATTCTGTCGTCATTTCTTCCTCAAAGCAGAAATCATCCACCGTGCGCGCTCCGTATAGCACCACGAGGCGCCCGTAGTCTTCGCGAGAATGCGCCAAATGGCGCAGCGTGGAACGCAGAGGCGCAAGTCCGGTCCCCATCGCAACGAAGACCAGGTCATGGCCTTTGTGATCCTCGATCGGGAAACCACGCCCGACTATGTTTTTCAATACCACCTGTTTCTCCGCTCGCGGGTCAAAGAGCGCTACTGAGGCGCCGGAATGCTCCGGGACGCGCTTGATCAGGAACTCGAACTCGCCGTCCTCCGGCGCGGAGGCGAAGGCGATGTAAGTATCGTTGAAGTCGCCTATCTTCAGTATCGCCACCTGCCCGGCTTTGAACTCCGGGCGCGCGCCGGCGCGCGGGAGCATAAAGAAACTCCATATTGCGCCCGTGTGTTTGTCAATGCGAGTAATATTTAGATCGACTGGAAACATATCTCATTGCGGATTGCGGATTGCGGATTGCGCCGATTGCAGGCCTGGAAAATTATACGGCCCAACCGCTTGTTTACGCGCGCGGCGCTGTGCCTTTCCAAATCCGCAATCCGCAATCCGTAATCCGCAATCATTTTGATTCCTTCGAAGCGTATAGCCGATCGATCTGCTCTTTGTATTTATCCACCACAACGCGGCGTTTGACTTTGAGAGTTGGCGTCAATTCTCCGGCTTCGACCGTCAGTTCTCGGGGGAGCAACAAAACCGCTTTGATCTTCTCGTACTGTGACAGATCGGTCGTGTGAGTTTCGACTTCCTTTTCAATAAGGTTGATGATCTCCGCGCGTCCAGTCAACTCGGATTTTTCAGTGAAGATGCCTTGCCGCTCCGCGTAGGAGCGCAACGCGTCCATTTGCGGAACGATCAGCGCCGCGGGGAATTTGCGACCGTCGCCTATAACCACTACCTGGTTGACGTACTGGCTGCGTTTGATGGCGTTTTCGATCGGTTGCGGCGCGACGTATTTGCCGCCGCTGGTCTTGAGCAGATCCTTCTTGCGATCAGTAATGAAAAGATAGCCGTCGGCGTCCAGATACCCGACGTCGCCCGTGCGCAGCCAGACCCGCCCTTCGGCGTCGGTTTCCAGCGCCTCTGCCGTCTCGATGGGGCGGTTGAAATAGCCGCGCATGATATTGGGCCCCGAAGCCAGTATCTCGCCGTCTTCGGCTATCTTCACTCTGACGCTCTGGACCGGTTTTCCGACAGACCCGAGCCGGTTCGCATGCGGAGTGTTGACCGTGATCACAGGCGAACTTTCGGTCAGCCCATAGCCTTGATAAATCGGCATCCCGGCCCCGAAAAAGAACTTCGAGAGTTCGGGCGCGAGCGGGGCGCCGCCCGAGACAAGGGCGCGAATGCGCCCGCCCAGAGCCTGGCGCAATTTCGAATAGACCAGCGCATCGGCGATCTTGTGTTCGATTTTCAAAAGCAGTCCCGCGCTTCGACCCTCGCTTTTGGCTTCCGCCCAACGCTTCGCCACTTCAATGGCCCAACGCGCTATTGCGGCTCGTCTGGACCCCGCCTTTTCGGCCTTCTCGATCGCGCGCGCCTGGATTTTCTCGAAGAGCCGTGGAACGCTGGTCATGAAATTCGGCCGGACTTCGATAATGTCACGCGCGACGGCGTCGACGCTTTCCGCGTAAAAGATCGAAACCCCGGCGTAAAGATACATATACATCACCGTCCGCTCGAGGACATGCGAGAAGGGCAGGAAGGTCAGCGCCACCTCGCCCTCTTTCAAGTCGGCGCTCTGAAAATTGGCCAGCGCGTTCGAAACCAGATTGGCGTGGGTCAGCATCACGCCCTTCGGATCGCCAGTCGTCCCCGAAGTGTAGATCAGAGTCGCCATGCTCTCCGGCGTCACATTCTCCGCCAGCGTCTCGTAAGCTCCCGGCTCTTTGCCGTCCGCGGCGCGTCCATGCTCCAGAAAATCGCTGAAACTCACCAGCCTGGCTTCCTGGCCGGCAATCGGGTCAAATGAAATGATCACGCGCAGCTTCGGGCAACTGTTCAGGGCGTCGCGGACTCGGTCGTACTGCGCCTGATTCGAGATGAAGAGAACTTCGACTCCGGCGTCATTCAAAATGTAGGCCACCTGCCTCGGCGCCTGCGTGGCGTAAATCGGCGCGTCGACCGCGCCGCAACTGATTACGCCGAGATCGGCCATCGTCCACTCGACCCGATTTTCCGAAAGTATGCCGACGCGGTCTCCGGCCCGCACGTTCAACGCGCGCAACCCCATGGCCACCGCGCGAACCCGCGATTCCAGCTCGCGCGACGTAATCCGGCGCCATTGGCCGTCCTTCTTGTAGTTGAGCAGATTGCGCTCCCGGTCTACCGCGCGCCGGAAAAGTTCGACCAGCGTCGTGACTTCGGCGCCGGCCTCTCTGGGCAGCCTTCGAAGACTGGCTCCTGACGCTACTTCAGCCATTCCTCACTCCGTTCAGAAATATGTCCAAAACCGGCTCGACCATCGCCGTCAGGCTTTGGTGTTTATGGCTCAACACCCAATTGGTCGCCATCTCATCCAGGGCGCCGAACAGAAATTTGGCCACTACTTTCGAGTTGAGCTGCTCTCTGAAAATCCCGCGCCTCTGCCCTTCTTCTATGATCTCGCGCAACATCTGTAAATACTGAGCCAGATGAGTCGTCGAAAACTGCTCCATGAATTTGGTCGACTGGCGCAACTCGATCTGGAAGACAATGGCGATGTCGCGCTCCTCCTCCAGCATCAAAAAATGCAGATGCGCAAATCGGCGCAGCTTTTCCCGCGGATCTTCTATTTCGTTCAATTCGGATTTCGCCCGATTGATGAATTCGCCCATCGCCCAATCGAAGATTGAAGTCAACAAATCATCCTTGTTTTTGAAATAGAGATAGACCGTGCCGTCGGCTACGCCCGCTGTCCTCGCCACATCCGAAACTTTCGCGTTGAAATATCCCGATCGCGCAAAAACATAAGCCGCAGCCCGCAAAATGACCTCGTATTTGCCATTGCGCGGCTTCTCTTCAACCGCTTCCGCCGCCTGAGTGGAGTTTTTACGTTTTGTTTGCATTGAATTTGGACTATTAAAATCGAGCTGAATGAGCGTTCATTCAGCCGGCATAATAGTTGAATCGATTGGTGTGAATCAACTGTTAAGTGTCTTAATCCCCACTTGGCGAGGTTAGTGTCTTGGCGGTATAAACCTTACATGGCTCAACGGAGTAAGAAAAATTCTCATGTTAGAAAAATCGGTCTCGTCACCGGCGGTGGAGATTGTCCGGGGCTTAACGCCGTGATTCGGGCGGTAGTGATAAGCGCGGTCAACCGGGGGTGGGAGGTATATGGCATCGAACGCGGTTTTGAAGGGTTGTTATATCGCAATCGCGTCCATCTGATGAATGCTCACGATGTACGTGGGATCATTCATACCGGGGGCACAATTCTGGGGACGACCAATCGGGGCAATCCGTTCGAACTCAAAGTGACTGAGGGCGGTGAGACCCGCTTCATAGACATATCGGACGAGGTCGTCGAGCAGTTTCACCGCCTCGAACTGGAATCTCTGGTGGTCATCGGCGGCGACGGCACGCTCATGATCGCCAACAGCCTGGCCAAAAAGGGCATTCCGGTAATTGGCGTGCCGAAGA
>DASUFM010000809.1:0-3067 GCA_036274535.1 Blastocatellia bacterium | reverse complement strand
ACGCCGCCCGCTGCCTCACCCCGGGAGGAAGATTGATCTTCACCATACAGCCCAATCATCCGCAACTGGAGTTGATCGCGCGGACGTTGACCTCGCATACGGGCAAGCCGTGGGTGATGCGGCTTCGCAGTCTGCCGCTGTTTCAGAGTTGGATGAATGAAGCCGGATTGGGCCTCGCTTCATATCGAATGGAGAAGCACGGAATATTCGGCGTCGTCGAAACAGCCAAACTATATTAGCTGGGCGCGTCAGAATGGCGCGCCGGTTACAGATATGACCGCAATAATATTCGATGGTTTCATTCCGAACTTCTCGCCAGTAGGAAAGATGGGGCTGGTGGTTCTCGCGCTGCTGGCGGCGGCGTCGGGCGGCGTGGCAGTCCTGCGCCGCATGCAACCGGAGAAAGATTATTCCGAGTTTTCGGCGCGCGTATGGTCCTGGTGGGTGATGGCGGGAATATTTCTGGCGGCCCTGGCGCTAGGTCGCAAGACGGCGCTGGTCTTCTTAGCGTTCCTCAGTTTCTGGGCGCTCAAGGAATACCTGACTCTTCTCAAGACCCGGCGCGCCGATCACCGGGCGCTCGTTCTGAGTTTCCTCGCTCTGCCTGCGCAATATTACCTGATCGCCATCGGCTGGTACGGGATGTTCATAATATTCATCCCGGTATACATCTTCCTGTGTCTGCCGGTAATCCTGGCGCTGTCGCGAGAGACACGCGGTTTTGTGGCCTCGGCCTCGCAAATCCAATGGGGATTGATGGCCTTCGTTTTTGGCTTCAGCCATTCAGGCTTCCTGCTCTTCTTCCCTACGAACAATGGATCGAGCGCCGACGGCCGCAGCATGCTGTTATTCCTGGTCTTCGTGGTGGAAATGAGCGACGTGTTGCAGTACCTCTGGGGCAAGACCATCGGGCGCCGGCCCGTGCTGCCGGCGGTGAGCCCCAACAAAACATGGGAGGGACTCATCGGCGGCGTGACCTGCGCCACTCTGCTCAGCCTCTCGATCAAATTCCTTACGCCTTTTTCGGCGCTTGAAACGGCGGCGGTCTCGTTACTCATCACTCTGACCGGTTTCTTCGGCGGGGCCGTCATGAGCGCCGTCAAGCGCGACTTCGGCGTGAAGGATTTCGGCGGCGCCATTCCTGGTCATGGCGGCGTCATCGATCGCCTGGATTCGCTCTGTTATGCGGCCCCGGTCTTCTTTCACTATGTGCGTTATTTTCATTACTAAATCAGACCAGGCAAGATTGGGTCCGTACCGCGACCGGCAGGGAGCGTCGCAGTGGCCTGGATAACGCTCCCAACCGGTCGCGGTACTGAATCGGTGTACCAATCTTGTGTGGTCTGAGCGCTCCAAACGCTTCGCGATTATCGCAAACGTATTTGCTAACCCGAGGTATTGTCATGACCGGATCGCCCTCCACAGTTTTGCTATCCAGACCAGTAATCTCGGCGCGAATGAGGCTGCGCGAATTGGCGCAGATACTCTTCTTTGCGCTATTCGTCAGGCCGTTGATGGCGATCTTTATCGGGTATCGGACGCAGGGGAGGCAATGGCTGCCTGGCGCCGGCCCCTTCGTTCTGATCGCCAATCATTCGAGCCATCTGGATACGGTTTCGCTCCTGAATCTATTTCCGCTACGGCGATTGCGCGATATCCAGCCAGTCGCCGCCGCTGATTACTTCGAGCGCAACCGGTTTGTCGCCTGGTTCTCGCATACTTTTTTCAACATCCTGCCGATCGATCGCCGCCGGATCACGCCGGGGAACAACCCGATTCAGCGCATGCTGGCTCAACTGAGGGCCGGCAAATCGCTGATAATTTATCCGGAAGGCGCGCGCGGGTCGGGGGATGAGATCGGACCGATTCGCTCCGGCGTCGCCCATCTACTCGAGCAAATGCCACGGCTGCCTGTCATTCCCGTCTATCTGGTCAATCATGGCAAGTGCCTCCCCAAAGGAGAATGGTTCCCTGTCCCATTCTTCTGCGAGATACGCGTCGGCCCGCCGCAAATCTACTCCGGAGGGAATCGTAGGGAGAGCCTCGAAAGGCTGAAGTCGGCGCTCTTCAGCCTGAAGAATGCAGCTTTGCGCCCGGCGAAATTCGCGTCGTCGCGCTCGTCGGGGGGGGAACCCCACGTGGCCAAGATAACGCCCCCCCCCGAGCGCCTAATGATCACAACCGGAACCGCCTTGCGCGACGATCGCCGAATGTTCAGTCCTGCAACTGCGCCAGGAAATACGCCAGATCAAAAAACTCTCTCTCCGATTGAATTTTTCCCTGCTGATCAAACTTGAAGAATCCGATGCCTTCCAGAAAGAAGACATTTCCGGTATGAGTCTTAAAACGCAGCCTCCATTTGACGGCGGCTTCCTGGCCGCACACCTTGACGTCCAGTGAATAGAGTTTGATTTGACTGAAGAGAGTTGGGAAGGTTTCCAAATAAGCGGTGATTGCTTGTGTTCCCTGGATCGGCGGAGTTCCGACAGGGTCTTCAACCACGGCGTCAGAGGCGAAATTGTTTACGACCCGCTGGGCGTCCATCGCGGCCAATCCGGTGAATACGTCCTCAATCACGGCTTCGATCTGCTCCGATGTCAGATCGTAGGGTGAAGCCGCCTCAACGCGCATTGCGCTCGAAGCGACTAAAAACACGAGCGCCGTCACGAGCGCCGTCATCTTTTTCAAAAACAGACTTTGGTTTCTCATTCTCCTTACCTTCTCCTTACCTTTTGATATTTGGTTGATCCGATGCGAACATCGCCGTGTCATCGGCGGCGATGGCGGCGATTTTCCCTTTCACCTGGACAGGCGAAAAATGAGGGTCAAATTGCCGGGGCCGGAGCATTTTTTTTTCAACAGGCCTGGGGGTAACGTTGAATAAACTATGCGGAAAGATGTTGAGAACCCCGGCATGCCAAACAATGCCGTCACTGTGGACGTGACTGGCGCGATCCAGATCAGGACGCCGGCTTAAAGTCCATCTATTGAGGTTCAGAAAAGAAAGTTTACAAATCGGGTTGATTGACAATGCCATTCCATTCACCGCGGAGGCGCGGAGAACGCA
>DASUFM010000808.1:0-5951 GCA_036274535.1 Blastocatellia bacterium | reverse complement strand
TGCGTTTAATTCTCAAAGACCATAAACGCACGGCTAAGGTCGCCAAATCGCTCCGCGACCGAAGAGGTCGTCCGCAGGTGAAAAAATGTGGGTAAAGACAAGGCTTTATTCCGCCGCCCGCATCCGCGGGCTCAGAAGGTGTCAAAATGTGGGCAATGACAAGTTATGGAGCTAAGTGGCGGTAGCCCGATGTTGTCTGGTCTGATTTAGTCTTCGAATTACCGAGAAGACGGAGTTCCGATTGGGTCCGCGGCGTTCCCTAGAGAGAGTTTTCGAGAGACATCCTTTTATATTCACTCCATGCCTAGTTGCCGCTTTGCGGCCGCGACTACCTGATCTGGCTCGAACCCGAACTTCCGCCCAGAGCAACATCGAGGCATATCCGTTCGATAGGACGAAGCGATCATGAATGGGGCAGATCGGATTCTCCGGATCGAAGCGCAGAACGCGATTCCAGATCGTATAGATCAGGGGCGCGAGAGCCATTTGCACAGCGCCCCAAGGGAGGTCTTCACGCGCCAGAGCGCGAAGCATGAGCCACGGCGTGTGGCCGCCGCTCACCGCCATAACGAAGCCGCCGCGCGCGACCGAATCGGCATCGGCAAATACTTTAATCTCCATTACAGATTCTCCGATCCTGACTCATACGGTTACTTCATCATGTCGCCTGGAGCGCATTGCGCGAGCGCGCCTCGTCAGGCGCCGGGTTATGCCAGCCTCCGGCGGGCGAAACTTGTTGATCGACTTGAGCCGGTCCCCACGCGCCTGGCTCGTACATATAGACAGGGGTGTCCGCCTTCAGCGCCGGATCGACGATTCGCCATGCCTCTTCCACGTAATCCTCGCGGGCGAACAGAGTCGTGTCTCCATCCATGGCGTCACCCAGCAGCCGTTCGTACGCGTCCATCTCACCGGCCCGCGGGTGGTGGCTCACCAGCATCTCCACAGCCTGGCCTTCCATCTCTTCTCCGGGAGCCAGGATCGTCATGCCGAGGGCGATCGCCACGTCCGGACTGATCCGCAAGCGCAGGTGATTAGGGGGCAGAGTCTGAGAGGGATATATCGCCGGTGGCCGGCGGAGGCGGACCAGGACTTCTGTGCATGTCACCGGCAGGCGCTTTCCTGCTCGAATGTAGAAAGGCACGCCTTGCCAACGCCAGGAGTTGATTTCCAGCCGCAGGGCCGCGAAGGTCTCCACCTTCGAATCCGCCGCTACGCCCTTTTCGCTCCGGTAGCCGCGGAACTGGCCGCGAACGACGTTTTTCACGTCCAGCGGCGGCATTGCCTTGAGGACCTTGACCTTTTCGTCTCGAATGGATTCGCTGTCTTTCCGGACCGGCGGCTCCATGGCCAGGTTGGCAAGGATTTGAAACAGGTGGTTCTGCGCCACATCGCGAATCGCGCCCGTCTGATCGTAAAAGGCGCCGCGTCCTTCGATCCCGAAATCTTCAGCCATCGTGATCTGCATGCTCTCGACATGGTTACGATTCCAAAACGGCTCCAGGAACGAATTCGCAAAGCGGAAATAGCTGATGTTATGGACCGGCCGCTTCCCCAGATAATGGTCTATGCGGAAGATCGCCGACTCCTGAAAAGTAGCCAGCAAGGTCCGGTTAAGCTTACGCGCCGAGGCCAGGTCCGTTCCGAAGGGCTTTTCGATGATGACGCGGGCGTTTTTCGCGCACCCCGACTTCCCGAGCTGTTCGACGACCGTCGCGAATAGCGCAGGCGGAATGGCGAGGTAATGCGCCGGACGCTCGGCCGCGCCCAACTCTTTGCGGAGCTTTTGAAAGGTCGCGGGGTCTTGATATTCGCCGCCCACGTAACGCAGCAAACCGGACAACTTGCCAAACGCCGCCGTGTCGACGCCGCCGTGTTTCTCTACGCTGTCACGCGCCCGCGCCCTAAGCTGGTCGGCGGTCCAGTTGGATCTGGCCACGCCGATCACCGGGGCGTTAAGGCTGCCACGCTTTATCATCGCCTGCAGCGCCGGGAAAATCTTCTTGTAGGCCAGATCTCCGGTCGCGCCGAAGAAGACCAGGGCGTCGGAGTGAGAATCGCTCACAGCTTCCTCCTTTTCTCGCGCGGTCATTTGCCGGCTGCTTTCTCCATGTGTCCGCCGAACTCATAACGCATCGCCGAGAGCAGCTTGTCCTGGAAATCGGTCTCGCCGCGAGAACTGAAGCGCTGGTAGAGCGCGGCTGAGAGAACCGGAACCGGCACGGCCTCATCGATGGCGGCCTTGATCGTCCAACGGCCCTCGCCCGAATCCGAGACGCGGCCCGCGAACGCCGAAAGCCTGGGATCTTTCACCAGCGCGGTCGCCGTCAAGTCCAGCAGCCAGGATGCGATCACGCTGCCGCGCCGCCACACTTCCGCGATGTCACGGAGGTTCAGGTCGTATTGGTAATGCTCGGGGTCACGCAACGGGGCCGTCTCCGCGTCGCTGGCCTGACTTCGTTTACCGATGTTGGCCTCGCTCAATACGCCCAGCCCCTCGGCGTAGGCGGCCATGACGCCGTACTCGATACCGTTATGGACCATCTTGACGAAGTGGCCGGCGCCATTCGGGCCACAGTGCAAATATCCCAGCTCGGCGGTCCCGTCGAGCTTTTCGCGACCAGGGGTGCGCGCGATGTCGCCTCGCCCCGGAGCCAGACTCTTGAAAATCGGGTCAAGATGTTTGACCACGTCCGCCTCGCCCCCGATCATCATGCAGTAGCCTCGTTCCAGTCCCCAGACGCCGCCGCTCGTCCCCACGTCCAGATAATGAATCCCTTTCGGCGCGAGTTCCTTTGCGCGCCGGATGTCATCGACGTAATAGGAATTGCCGCCGTCAATCAAGATATCGCCCGGCTCCAGGTGCGGTACGAGGCCGGCGATGATTTCATCCACTACCGCCGCGGGGACCATTAACCAGACCGCCCGCGGTTTCTCCAGCTTGCTCGCCAGATCCCGCGGATCGGCGGCCCCTGTCGCCTTCTCTTTGACCAACTCTTCCACCGGCTTCGGCGATCTGTCGAAGACCACACAGCGATGTCCTCCCCTTAAAAGCCGGCGCGCCATGTTGGCGCCCATCCTGCCAAGACCTGCCATTCCAATTTGCATAGAACTCCTCTCCCGGAAAAAATCGTAGAACCCGTTTGGTTCAATGCCCTTTGTAGCTAATCGCCGCGCGCAGCCTATCCATGGCGGCGCTTATCCCCTCGCTTGCGGCAAAGATCGCCGATCCGACCTGGAGCCGGCTCCTTGTCTTGCCAGGTAAATGACGCGAAGCTCTTCGCCTTTCCTTTGCGAGCGAATCTTCATCCATCGCCCAGGGTAAGTTGGTGGTCTTGGCTCGACCGGCGATGACTGGTCCGGCGACGGCGAAGCAGGCCCGGTCGACTGGAATGGGCGCCTTTGTGAGAAACTCTCCCGCCAGAGCTCGCAGGCTAGGGTAATCGGCGCTGCGTACTTCCGCCCGAACGAGCGGCCTATGCGGCCCGGCTTCGTTCGAGAAAATCCCCAGGTCTGTTTTTGTGCCGCCGATGTCCCCTGCAAGCAGCATTGGGTTACGCCTCATTACTCGAAGAACTGTCCGAGTTGAACCTGGATATTGGCGCGTTGGTTCAGGGCGCCAGGAAAGAGGAAAATAAGCCCTATCGCTCTTGCTGTCTGTACGCGAACGAACTGAACCGCCGAGTGATCGCTCTCAATTTCATCCAATGACGCGACGATGTCGTGTTTTGCATCGCAGGTGGCGCAGACCGAACTAAATCAGACCATGCGAGATTGGGTCAGTACCGCGAGCGGTGGCGAGCGTAGCAGATGCCTGGTTCACGCTCCCTACCGGTCGCGGTACTGACTCGGCGCCCAATCTCGTGTGGTTCGATTTAGCCCGTTTCACGGGACTGATCGGCGCCTATGCTGATAAGGCCGCCTTCTCAATCTTCTTCAACCTTTCGGTCAGCAATTCCTGTTCCCGCAGATTTTTCGTCATTGCGATTGCGCGTTGGATTTCCTCACTCGCCTCGGTGAACCTGCCCAGCTTCATAAGCAGGTCTCCGCGCACACTGGGAAACAGATGATTCCCAGTCAACGCAGAGGCGCCGGCGAGCCTGGCCGCGGCATCGAGCGCATCCAGTCCAGCGGCCGGGCCTTGAGCCTCGCCCACGGCGACCGCCCGATTCAGCGCCACGATGGGAGACTGACTGATTTGCATCAGAGCGTCGTAGAGAAGAACGATTCGCTCCCAGTCGGTCTCTTCGGCAGTGCGAGCTCGCATGTGACAGGCGGCGATCGCCGCCTGCAACGCATAGTGTTTAGCGCCACCGCCCAGCCTCTGCGCGTGTTCGAGCGCGGTCACTCCTCGCTGAATCTGCGCTAAGTCCCATAGAGAGCGGTCCTGGTCCGACAATAACACTGCCTCGCCGTTTCTTCCGCGCCGCGCCGCAGCGCGCGACGCTTGCAACTCCATCAGCGCCAGAAGCGCATGGACTTCAGATTCGCCAGGGAGAAGGTGCGCCAGCATGCGCCCGAGCCGCAGCGCCTCGTCGCAGATTGCAGTCCGCGTCCACTCCTCTCCCGATGTCGCGGTGTATCCCTCATTAAAGATCAGGTAGACCACCAGAAGTACGGACTGCACCCTGCGGCGCAGCTCATCCCCGCATGGCGTCTCAAAGGGGACATGAGCTTCGGAGAGTGTCTTTTTGGCGCGATAGATCCGCTGCCCCATCGTCTTTTCCGGCACAAGAAAAGCGCGGGCAATCTCCGCCGTCGTAAGTCCGCCGATCAAACGCAACGTAAGCGCAATGCGCGCTTCCACCGGAAGTATCGGATGGCACGCGGTAAAGATGAGCCGCAGGATGTCATCATCGATGACCTGGTCCATTGAGCGCTCCAGAGCGTCTGCGAGCCGTTGCTGGCGCCATTCCAGTTCCCGGGCGATTTCTTCGTGCTTTTGCGCGAGCATGTGACCACGCCGCAAAGAATCGATAGCGCGCCGCCTCGCCGCCTTCATCAGCCACGCGCCGGGATTTTCAGGAATACCTTCCTCAGGCCACAGTTCGAGGGCAGTGACGAGAGCGTCCTGGGCGAGCTCCTCCGCAACGCCGATATCGCGTGTGACGCGAGCAATCGCGGCGATGAGCCGCGTCGACTCAATTTTCCACACGGCCTCAATCGTCTTATGGACATCTCTCATGCTTATTTGACTTCGGCGTTCAGGCGCTCGAATCATTCAGGCGCCTTTTGAACGTCCTATGGAAAGTCGGGCATCTCGTGAATCTGGCGGACTTCTATAACTTCGTTGTCTGACATGGGCGCCCGCTTTGCCCATTCAATGGCTTCTTCCCGTGAGCGGACCTGGATAATCCAGTAGGCGCCGATTACTTCTTTGGCCTCGGCAAACGGCCCGTCCGTCACCGTCGCCTTGCCGTCCGTGTACGAAATACGCGCTCCCGTGGAGGGAGGGAACAGCCCATCCAGCGCAAGCAGGACGCCCGCTCTTTGCAGCGCCTTGTTGTACTCCGTCATCTTCGGCGCCGCTTCCGCGCTGGGAACTATATCCGGCGCGGCTGATTCATACCCTTTGGGTATCACCATCATCATAAAACGCATCTGAGGCGCTCCTTATCTCTGGTTCCGCAAAGGGCCAGCGGCCTTGTAGGTGTTGTCGCTGGCCCGCAAGGCCGCTCTCGCGCTAAACCGCGCCTGTGTCATTCATTATGCTTGTCCGCAGGCGTTCCGTCGGACCAATTTGTGACCGCGACTAAGAACACAAGAATCGGTGGCAGCCCTTTCGTTTGGGGTTGTTCATTCGGAGAGAAGAACCAATAGGGACTGGACATAACCGGCGAGCCCGCTGCGCCAGAACCCCAATCTTTATCGTCCTTGACGAGAGTATAGAACATTACATGAGGTACGTTGTGGTCCCCTTCGTCAGTCAGATAAGCCGATTTCGACATCAT
>DASUFM010000807.1:0-5353 GCA_036274535.1 Blastocatellia bacterium | reverse complement strand
CGTCGGGACGGCGACGCAACCCGCCAGATGGCTGGCGGTCGAGAAGAAGAAGAAGCCGGATGAAAAATCTCCGGCCGATTCCACGCCGGTCGAAATTCGGGCGGGACGCTACATAGTCATCGCGGTTGACGATTTCCATCTAGCGCCCGAAAACCTGATGATCGCCAAACGGACCCTCCAGCGTTTCATAGACAGCCAGATGGTCGCGGGGGATCAGATGGCGATTGCGACCACCAGCGGAAATATCGGGATGTTTCAACAGTTCACTAATGAACGCGACGTCCTGGCGCGAGCGATCAGCCGGCTCAACGCGCAGCAGAGAACGGTCACTTCCTCTTCAGACGTTCCGCGAATCAGCGATTATCAGGCCGAATTGATCGATATCGGCGATCAGGAGGCGCTGGAACTTGCCGTGCAGGAAATACTGCGGCTGGAACCGGCGCCAATGTCTCAGCCGGGCCAGGGCGGCGGAGGCGGACGTGGAGGATTGAATAGTTCCGCCGGCGGACTCGGAATATCGCCTCGTGAACGGGCGATGCAGCAGGCGCAGTCGAAAGCCAGAATGATCGTCGCGCAAAACGCGAATTACACGCGCGCCACGCTATCCAACCTGGAAGGCATCATTCGCAGCCTCCGCAACCTGGCCGGGCGCAAGATACTCGTTCTGCTCTCCGACGGGTTCTTTCTCGGCGGCAACAGCTCTTCGCAGATTTACGACATGCGGCGGATCATCGACGCGGCAACGCGGGCCGGAGTGGTGATCTATTCAATTGACGCGCGCGGCCTGGTCGCCATCCCGCCCGGCGGCGGCGCGAGCGAACCTTCGGCCGCGGGCGACTTTATTCTCCCCGGCGCCCGCGCGAGAGTCGAGACGAGCGCCGTCAACGCCAAACTCGACGGGTTGAACGCTCTGGCGCGCGACACCGGCGGGACGCTCTTCAAGAACAGCAACGATCTGGGCCTGGGGCTTCAACGCGTGCTCGACGCCAACGAAACCTATTATGTGCTGGCTTACGAACCGGCCGAACTGCGCCGCGACGGGCGCTTCCATAAAATTGAGGTTCGGATCGCCGGCCGCCCCGATTTGACGGTCCAAACGCGCAAAGGCTACCTCGCGTCGTCTGATAAGACCGGCGGGACCGGCGACCTCGCGGAAAAATCTACTGAAAGGCGTAATGGGGATAAACGCAAAGAGAAATCGCCCGAAAAGATCGCGCAGCAGGAGAAACTCGAAAAGGAAAAAGATATTCGCGAGGGATTGGGCTCGCTCTTCCCGATGCGCGAGATTCCCATCGAAATGGCGGTCGATTTCATCGACATTTCCAACGGAAATTACGGGGCGTTGCTCAATCTGCACCTGGACGCGTCTCAGTTGAACCTGTCACAGGTGAACGGGACGCATCAGGACGCGCTGGACCTGGTAATGGCCCTCTTCGACGAAAAGGGAAAGGCGGTGGCAAGCCTCGCCGAGCGCGTCAACCTGAACATCAATCCGGAGAGGCTCGAACTCGCTCTCAAAAACGGATTCAGCTATCGCCGCCTGATGGCTCTGAAACCGGGTTTTTATCAGGCTCGCGTCGCGATCAGGGAAGAAGGCTCGGCCAGGATGGGCAGCGCATCGAAATGGGTCGAAGTCCCGGACATCGCCAAAAAACGACTGACGTTGAGCGGCGTCCTGCTCTCGGCGGGCAGAGAGGACCTGAACGATTTGCAGCTTGCTAACACCCCTTATGTCCCGCAACCGTCGTCCGCGATGCGGCGCTTCAAAAAGGGAGGCGCAATCGATCTGATGATCTTCGCCTACAACGCAAAAATTGAGAAAAACACCGCCGACCTGGTGATCCAATCGCAGGTCTTTTCCGGCAGCAAACTTGTTTACGCCTCGCCGATCGCAAAAATGGCCATTCCGGAATCATCCGACCTGCAGCGCATCCCTTACGCCGCGCGCCTCTCGCTCGATGATTTCAATCCGGGTTCCTACGAATTGCGACTAGTAGTAATTGATCGCCTGACAAAAGCCACAGCGTTCCGGCGAGTTTATTTCACAGTCGAGTAGAAGATGATCACTTGACCGCCGCCCCGAAGATGTGTGACTCGGAATGTTGTTTGACTATCTCGGCGATTGCCCGCGCCTGCGCCACCAGATCGCGGAACATGTCGAACAGCAACGCCTGCGGCCCGTCGCACAGCGCGCGTTCGGGATATGGATGGATGTCGACCAGCAATCCATCGGCGCCGGCGGCCACCGCGGCGCGAGCCATAGGGATCACGGTTTCGCGATTGCCGGTGCTGTGGCTGGGATCGAAGACGATCGGCAGATGCGACAGACGCTGCACAGCCGGGATTACTGATAAATCAGGCGTGAATCGCGAATGATCTCCGAAAGTCCTCACGCCGCGTTCGCACAGGATCACCTGATAATTGCCTTCGGACATGATGTATTCCGCCGCCAGGAGAAATTCTTCGAGCGTCGAAGACATGCCGCGCTTCAGCAGCACGGGCTTGCGGGCCTGTCCGGCGCGCCTCAACAAACTGAAGTTCTGCATATTCCGCGTGCCGATCTGGATCACGTCAGCGTATTTTTCCACCAGATCGAGCGCGGGTTCATCCACGGCTTCGGTCACGATGCGCAACCCGAACTCGTCGCGAACGCCGGAGAGAATCTTCAGGCCTTCTTCCGCCAATCCCTGAAATGCGTAAGGCGAAGTGCGAGGCTTGAACGCGCCGCCGCGAAACCATTTGCATCCCATCTCGGCCACGATCTCGGCGGTCAACATGGTCTGCTCGCGCGACTCGACGGCGCAAACGCCGGCGATCATCGCGAAATCATCGCCGCCGATCTCCGCTTCGCCGACCCTGATGACTGACTTGTCGTGTTTCAGATCGCGCCCGACCAGCTTGTAAGGCTTCGTCACGCGCACACAGTCCGCCACGCCGGGCAACTCCGCGAACGGAGCGGGATTGACCGCGCCCTGATTGCCGGTCAGTCCGATCGCCGTGCGATTCGCGCCCGGCATCGGATGAGCTTTGAATCCCAGTGATTCGATTGTTTCAACGACGCGCCGGATGTCGGCCTCAGTCGCTTCGGGGGTCATTACTATGAGCATCTATCTTCTTCCTGTTTGTACACGATTTTACGGAAGCATCAGGTGGGATTTGTTTGGATCAAGATCGAAAGTGTGAATCGCTATTGATTGTTTCCGCAGCAAATCTTCGATCGTTTTGACAGGACAATTCCCGACCCGCAGCCAAATGAATTTCGGTGGATGGGCTAGCAACAGGCTGCGCGCCTGAAAATCCGAGTCTTTCGAGACAATTGCGAAGCCATTCGCTTTAGCGTATTCCCATATCACGGTATCCGTTGCGTCTCTCATCCCGAGTTCGCGGACGTGAGCGCTATCAGGGAAAATATCGGCCAACAGCCGTGGCAATCGCGGCGAAAGATTTTGGTCAAACAGGAGTTTCATGCGGGCAAGGTCGCCAGTTTACGCTCACGATCCGCCGCGAACGCCAAACATGCCTGAATGTCTTCCAGCGTCAGATCGGGGAATTCAGCCACGATCTCTTCGGGCGTCATTCCACCAGCCAGATATTCCAACACATCCGTCACCGTCATTCGCATGCCGCGAATGATAGGCTTGCCGCTGCGTTTGTCCGGTTCAATTGTGATGATCTTCGTGTAATCCATAACAGACTCCGTCGAAGGACATGATAACAAACAAAACGATCCGGCTACACTGCCGCGCTATTCATCACGAGGTCCCGGCGGCAATTTTTCGTTCAGGAACCGCGTCAGCAACCCATACAAATGCCGCGTCGTTCCCGGCCCTTCGTAAATGCCGTGCGAGCGGTTTGGGTAGGCCATCATCGTGAATTGTTTGTTCGCCGCGACCAGCGCGTTGATCAGGGCTTCGGTTCCCTGGTAATGAACGTTGTCATCGCCTGTGCCGTGGACTACCAGCAGTTGCCCTTTCAGTTGTCCGGCGAAGGTGATCGGCGAGCTTTCCTTGTATTCTTCGGGATGATCCTGTGGCAGGCCGCAATACCGCTCCTGATAGATCGAGTCGTAATAGCGAATATCGGCCACCGGCGCGACAGCCATAGCAACCTGATAAAGATTGGGATAGCGGAAGATCGCATTCAGGCTCGATGAACCGCCGCCGCTCCAGCCCCAGATGCCGATGCGCGTCGAATCTACGAACGGGTATTTTTTGATGATGGCGCGGACGGCGTTGGCCTGATCGAGCGAATTGCGAATGCCAATCTTGCGATAGATGGATTTGCGCCACGCGCGGCCGCGCGGCGCGGGCGTGCCGCGGTTGTCCACGCTCAACACAATATAACCCTGCTGCGCCAGCATCATATGCCACATATAATGCCGCCCGCCCCACGTATCGAGCACGGTTTGCCCCCATGGCTCACCATAGACGTGAAAGAGAACTGGATAACGTTTCTTCGGATCGAAGTCGGGAGGTTTGAGCATCCATCCGTCGAGTTCTACGCCATCGCCGATATCAACGCGAAAGAATTCCTGCGCAACCGGTTTGAGTATCGCCAGACGCTCCCGCAGTTCCTTGTTGTCGATCATCGTTCGCGCGATCGTGCGCTGCGGCAATCGGACTACATCGGTTACGGGAACCTTGTTGAACGCCGAGTATATGTGAATCGCCAGATCGCCGCGCGGCGAGATGGTGTAATTGTGCGTTCCGGGTTGATCGGCCGGGGTCAATCGTTCGACCTTTCCAGAGCCGTCGAGCCGCGAGCGGAAGAGATATTTCTGAGTGGCGTTTTCCGGAGACGCCGAAAAATAGAGCCACCCGTTCGGAACATCCGCCAATTCAACGCTGATCAGATCGAAATTGCCGGGCGTGATGAGTTTGACGTCCTTGCCGTCGCGCGATACGGAATAAATGTGGCGCCAGCCGTCGCGCTCGCTGGTCCACAGGAATCGTTTGCCGCCGTCGACCCATTCCACATCACCGCGCGCCAGCCCGGTTTTGTCCCAATCTATAGAGCCCCACGCGATGTCCACCCAGGCGTCGTCTTTTTCGGTCAGCACGGGACGGACCTTGCCTGTGCGGACGTCGCCGAGCATCACGACGTTAGTGTTCTGCAACCGGTTGAGCTGTTGAATAAATACTTCGTCGGAGCTGGCCGCCCACTCCATTCGCGGCAGGTAGTTGTTGCGCGGATCGCCGGGGACGTCGAACCATTGCGTCTTTCCGCCTGACGAACTGATGACTCCGACGCGCGCTGCGGAGTTCGTCTCGCCCGCTTTCGGATACGGAAACGAAGTGATTTTGGGGTAAAGGCCGTCGGTGTCATTGATCAACTTGAATTCTTTGACGCCCGA
>DASUFM010000806.1:0-2442 GCA_036274535.1 Blastocatellia bacterium | reverse complement strand
AGCGCGTAGGCGGCGGATGGAAGAGGTTTCGCATTATTCCGATTGAATCAGGACGCGGTTGCCCTTACGGCTGCGAGTTCTGCACAGTGACGGGATTTTTCGGCGATTCGATCAGGTTCCGTACCAATGAGAGTGTGGTTGATGAACTGTTGCGGTTGAAAGCTCGCGCCAAGAAAGAAGGCGGGCAAGTCGCGGTATTTTTTATTGACGATAACTTCGCCATTAATATCAAGCGTACAAAATCGCTGCTGCGCGACATCATCGCCGCAAACGCGCAGGTGTACTGGACGGCGCAGATCAGCGCCAATCTGCTGCGTGACGAAGAGCTACTCGACCTGATTCAGGCCTCGGGCGGCAAGTGGATCTTTATCGGCATGGAGTCCATAGACCCGGCCAATCTGGACGATGTGAACAAGAATTTCATCAAACCGGGCGAATACGGCGCGGTATTGGAGCGGCTTGCCCGGCGCAACCTGCTTGCGATCACGTCCTTCATTTTCGGATTGGACAACGACACGCCCGGCGTATCGCAGCGGACGCTCGATCAACTTCGCCAGTGGCCCGCGGGCCTGCCCGTTTTCGGACAGTTGACGCCCTTCCCATCGACGCCTCTATACGACCGCCTGAAGGCGGCAGGCCGGTTAACACGTCCCAGGCACTGGATGGAATTCGCCCCCTATCAAATGGCGCACACGCCGCTGAAGATGACCAGCTCACAGGCGCAGACCGAAGTCAGACAAGCATGGACGGATTCGTACAGCCCGGCGGCGATCTCGCGAGCGGTTGATTCGCTGTCGCAGAGTCCGCTCTGGCTGCGGATCAGTTTGCTCCTCGGGCGCCTGAGTTTCCGTGGGATCTATTTCCCCCAAATGGGGCGTTGGGCCTGGTTGAAAGTGGCCGCGCAAAATCGGCGGGTAATCATTAAGCTCGCGGGCGCCGCAATCAAGTTGTGGCTGAAGTCATGGCGCGAGGGGCGAGCGTTCAGGCAAGCCAGGCCTGTCGCAAATGGCCAGGAGCGACTGGCGACGACTTCCGAACTCGATGAAATGGAGGATATGCTGTACAAACACGACGCAGTTCAAAAGAAAATATGAGGCGCCTCAACGACGTTACGCGAGCTTCGATTGTTACGGCAGGCTGACAGCCGTTGTTCCGGGGACCACGCAACAGTCGGCGATCTGTTATCGCTTCACGAACCAGACGCCGGTCAGAGCGGCATTTTTGGCCCGGGCATGCGCGATCGCCTCATCGAGAGTTTCCGCGTAAAGTCCCTCCCCCCGGAGTCGCCGCAGATAATCGGCTCCGAATCCGCAGGCAGGCCCCAGAATCCGCAGCGCCTTGTTATCAGTCTGGTACTCATACGCTTGCTCGCCGGCATCCAAACGCTTGCCTGCTTCCCCCAGATCCATCAGGTTAATAGTCATAATTCTCACCCAATCTTCAACCTGCCTTCTGGCGCCCCATTGTCAGATGTCGAGTTATGAGCGGGCGCCAAGCGGACATCCCGGTCGGGCGTAGATCGCCCGTTACGACCGGCGCGCTGTCAGGAGGCATTGGCTTCTTAAGCGGGAGCTTTCGAGCTAACAATAATTTACTGTCATTGAAGCTCCGCCGGAAGATGAGCTATACGCGTCAGGTAATCTGGCGAATTCCAGAGGAACTGAAAAAGGAGTGAGCTATGCTCTTTTCTTTGCCAAGATGCGGTAAAAGCATGGCATTGTCAAACCCGTACTATTACCCTGAGCTCTTGAAAATAGGGATTCGTAGCAGTAGCGCAGGCCCAGGGAGGGATTCGCTGTGTGTTCCAACCCTTTGCTTATTCGCTGCCATCTCCGCATCCGAAATCCACTTCCTGCAACGAAAAGCGCCTCCGATTGACAATTGAGCTACCGAAGGCGCTTTTCATCAGGCGTTATAGATTTGTTGTCGTACGCGTTCTAGTAGCGCGAACGGCCGCCGCCGCCGAAGCCACCGCGCCCGCCGCCTCTGCCACCGCCAAAACCACCGCCTCGGCCGCCGCCAAAGCCGCCGCCTCGATTCTCACGCGGCTTAGCTTCGTTCACGGTCAGACTGCGGCCGTCGAATTCCGCGCCATTGAATTTCGCGATGGCGGCGTCACCTTCTGACTTCGATGACATCTCAACGAAAGCAAAACCGCGTGAACGGCCCGTATCGCGATCGGTCACCATCGTGGCTGAATCGACCGTGCCGACTTGAGAAAAGAGTTGGTGCAAATCATCTTCGGTCGTCCCAAACGAGAGATTACCGACATAGAGTTTCATAGACATAATGGTCCCTTTCCTGGGGGATGTAATAGAAGCTTCGAATCAGTAGGACTTCGCGAAATGCTGGCAGCGAAGGCTCGTGATCGGACGTTCAAAAAGAACAGCTTCTAAAATTTAGCTTAGCCTGCTCTCGAACTATCCATACCGCTGCCGCTAC
>DASUFM010000805.1:0-6316 GCA_036274535.1 Blastocatellia bacterium | reverse complement strand
AGGGCGGGGAACTCGGAGCCCTTAGGCAGGCCCTTCGCATAAGCCTCTACGCGCGATTTGAAGACGGCCCATTCCTTGCCGCAGAATTGTTTCTGAAAGTAATATGGCGAGTATATGGCGATGAAAACGCTGCTTTGTTGCAGCGCCAGCGCCAGTTTCTGATCCCAGACCGCGCCGGGCTTTATTTCAGCGCCGTCGAAGAATCCCACGTCATTGGGCGAAGTCGCTATCTTCCCGGCGATGTCCCTGCTCAGGTCCTCGTAAAACTTTTTGACAAGCCCGTCTGTGTTATTGTCCTCTCTCGCATAGCTGAGAAAAAACAGGTAGCTCATTTGATGGTGAACCTTTCGGTAAAACTATGGCCAAGGCGCCTATGTCATACCCCTGGCGCATTTGGATTATAGTCGAAGCAGGCTTGTTTGCAACGACTTTATCTTTGCGGTACTGACTCAGGAGTAGCGCTGAAGCGTTTCGCTCCACTTGTCCTGCGCTTTGAGGAGCAGTTCGACGACTTCGCGCGCCGCGCCGCGCCCGCCGGGTTTGTTCGTTACGTATTGAGCGCATTCGCGGATCTCTTCAACGGCGTCCGCGACGGCGATGGCCAATCCCACGCGGCGCATCACTGGCAGGTCGGGCAGGTCGTCGCCAACGTAAGCGATCTCCTCGCCGGCGAGGCCCTCGGCTGTTCTGATCTGTTCGTAAACGGAGAGTTTGTCGTCAATGCCCTGATGCAGGTAGTCGATCTGCAGGTCTCTGGAGCGGGCTATAAGGGCCGGTGAAACGCGGCCGCTGATTATGCCGACTTTCAAACCGGCCTCGCGCGCGAGTTTCAATCCCAGGCCGTCGTGAATGTGGAAGACCTTCGCTCCTTCCAGCACATGCTTGCCGTCGAACGTGTAATACAGGCCTCCGTCGGTCAGGACGCCGTCGCAATCCAGCAGCAGGAGCCTGATTCGCCGGGCGCGATCGATAATCTCATCGGAAATGTTCATTCGTCATCCAATGGCTGAGATGGTTGGGCAAAAATGACGTCCTCGTAAATGTCGTCCATCGTCATAGTAAGTGGGCCGTTCGGCAGTGATTCGAATCGAACCTCGTCATTTGCTCTCATAACCAGTATCTCTGTTTTTCCGCCCTTGCCGCGGCGATAGATTTCGACGCGTTTTTCATCCTGCGAAATCAGAACATACTCCACCAGGCTTTCCAGCTTGAAATAGGCCGAGAGCTTTTCACGTCTGTCCGTCAATGCCGTGCCGGGCGAGAGGACTTCAACAAGGAAAACGGGACTCGATTTGAAGACGCTCTTTGCCGCGAACGGCTCGCACGTGACCATCACATCGGGATAATAAAAAGCGTCTACGGCCTCTACGCGGACCTTCATATCGACCATATAGACGCGGCAACCGCTACGGCGCAGATGCGGGCGCAAACCTGCGGCGACATTAACCGTAATGGTATTATGAGCCTCAGTCGCCCCGGCCATCGCGAAGACATAGCCCGCGACGTATTCGTGCCGGACTTTGCTCTTCTCTTCGAACGCCAGGTATTCTTCGACCGAAAGTCGCAACAACTCTTCAGGATATGCCATGGCGCCTCCTATGGAAAATCATTATTTCACATCAAACGTCGGCACCTCGCTCAGCAATAGTTTACCATCCGCGCGGCTGATGACGTAAACGGCGCGCCCGGCGTAATCCTTGCCCTCGATCTTAATTTTAAGCGTCACGTCCACGGCGACCCGGTTGGCGTCCCATTCTTCTGCGCGCAGGGCTTCCGTCACCCAGGTCGAGGGTTTTCTGACGACCAGGTTCTGGGCGAATTTCCTGAGGTTGCCCAACTCCACGAATGGATTGACCGCGGCCGATCCGCCCTGTAGCACGGCGGCGTCGAATTTTTGCAGGAAAGCGCGGATATCGTCGGGAATTTTCACGGCATTGGCGCCTCGTTCGGCCTTGAGCGCTCCGTCGCGCGCGGCGATGTTCGTCGCGGCGTCCATGTCCGCGGCGGCCGCGAAGCGGAAATGTTTCGCCGCGACGTCGAATTTCTCCTGCTGTAAGGCGAGTTCAGCCAGGCCCAGGTGCGCCAGGCCGTAAGCCTGTATGGGCAGCGGTTCCGCTTTGAGGGTTTCGTTGAGCATTTTCCCGGCCTCGTCGTTCTTCTTCTGCGCGAGCAGGGCGCGGCCCAGCAGCGCCTGCAGCGTGGGCGCATTGGACGTGGCGGCGAGACCCTCGCGGGCTTTCGCTTCGGCCGTCGCGAAATCGTTTTTGCTGAATGCGAGGTTGGCCTGGCCGAAAGCTTCGGATTGCGACGGGCGGCGCGGGAAGACGTCGTTCGAATAATCGCTCTGCAGGTAGATTTTGTCGGGATCGATCTCGATGGCTTTGATCTCGACGCCGGCCGGGAAACTGACCGAGCCGTATTCGCCGGCCTTGACCGTCACTGATTTGGATATCTTCTCTCCCTTGCTGGTTGTCGCCACGACTTCGACCGTGATATCTCCACCCGTCGATTTGGACAGAGTGTCATCAAAACTGCCGAAGTTGGCGACGGTCGATTCCACGCCGTTGGCCGTGTTTTGCGGCTGGCCGACGGCGAAATCAGGCAGCGAGACGGTTTCGATCCAGATGGTGAAAAGATCGTTGACGAGTTTGCGGTCGGCGCCCGCGGAGATCAGGTTATCTCTGAAATTGGCGCAGCGCGAGAACTGGCACAGCGGATGCGGCTTCGCCGCCGCTCTCTTTTGCTGGTTTGTTTGAGGGGCCCACCATCCGGCCAGGCTGAGCGCGTCGACTCTGCCGCGCGAGAGCGACGAGTGCAGCGCGGTCTCCAGCGTCCTGGCGCCGAAGGTCTTCTCGATCATACGCCAGACCAGCGCGCCTTTGTTGTAGACGCTGGTGGCGTAATTGCGGTCGAGCTGGCTTTGCGTCAAAAGCGGAGCGTCATTACGCGCGATCGTCCCGTAGGCGCGGCGGAATCGGTCGAACGCCGCGTCGCGTTGAGAAGGGCCGAAGCGCTCGCCCATATACTGCGCCACCAGATAGACCGGCAGCGCGTCGCGCAATATCCCTGCGCCACGTCCGCGCAGCAGAACCTGCCCGTCGATCCACGCCCTGGCCGCCGCGCCTGAAATCAATTCGATCATTCCCTGGTCGACCGCGTCGCGGCGGAAGACGTTTTCATCGATCGTCACCGCTCCGACCATCGACGTCGAGGTCTCGCGGGAAGCCGAGAATGAGTCGGATGTCGCCGTGTTGAGCTGGCGCGCCCGAGTCGAAATGATTCGGAAAGGCTCCACCGCGCCGACATTGAAGTATTTGGCGCAGAACGCGACGGCGCGTTCCGCCTCCGCCGCGATACGCTCGGCCTGCTGTTTTCCGATCTCGCCTGAACCGCGAGGGTAATAGACTTCGACCGGATGCTCCCCGCCGCCTCGCGAAACGACGTCGTAATCGCCGATGATGAAGAAAGGCTGCGCGGCCAGCGATTGTTCAAATGAATTTTCGCTCTTGCGGACACCCGACGAAATCACTTTGGGGCCGGCGGCGCCCGCAGAACTGGTCGGCGCTTCGACCGTCAGGGAAAAAGGCGCGGTGTCGGCGCCATGATCGGCGTATGGCGTGTGCGTTGCCGGAAGCCAGAAACTGGCCGGCAGCAGAAAGGTCTCACCTTTCGAAACGTGTATCGTCGCGGCGCGATCAGCGGACGGAATCGAATAACTGAACTCGACGTCGAACTCCGGCAATCCGATCAGGGCGCTGGTCATCTCCAGATAGACGCGCATCAGGTTGTTGCGCACATCCTCGGCGGTCTTGAACTGTACTACGGCGCCGTTGACTTTCATCGCTTCGACCTTCGCCTTAGGCGTGAGAAAGAACGACAGCCGCGGCTTGCTGTCCGGCGAAAGCAGAATCCTATCGCCCAGGTCCGGGTCCGACAGGTTGACCACGCGCAGCTTCGCCTGCAGGTCTACCTTCTGTTCCTCTGCGACGACGCGCGCGTTGATATCGTATTTCTTGATCTCGAACTCTTGCGCGAAGGCGATTGAGGAAAGCTGAAGAATGAAAATGGAGCAGAAAAAAAGTTTCTTCATCATGGTTGATTTTTCGTGTTTAGTTGGCGACTCGAGCTTGTCAAAACCCTGCCCGGCAGCCTGCCTGTGATCTTTCCCGCGTCCACGTTTGTACGCGCAAGTTCGTGAATCCTGAGCAAAGTTTCAAGCAGCGGTTCGAGTTTGTCCAGCGCGAACTGGGTGGCCGCGTCGCTCAGGGCCATCGGCGGGTTGTCGTGGACTTCCATGAACAATCCGTCTACGCCGCAAGCCACGGCGGCGCGCGCCAGATGCCCGACGTATTCCGATTGCCCGCCGGTGGCGTCGCCCAATCCGCCTGGCAATTGCAGGCTGTGGGTGGCGTCGAAGATCACCGGGTATCCGAACTGGCGCATCATCGGAAAGGCGCGCATATCCACGACCAGGTTGTTGTAGCCGAAACTAGTCCCGCGCTCGGTGATCATGATCTGGCGGTTGCCGGAGGCTTCGAGTTTCTCGATGATGTTGCGGACGTCCAGCGGCGCCAGGAACTGGCCCTTTTTGACGTTGACCGCTCGTCCGGTCGCCGCGGCCGCCTGCAGCAGGTCTGTCTGGCGGCAGAGGAATGCGGGGATTTGCAGTATGTCGGCGACCTGAGCCGCCTCGCCGGCCTGATGGCTTTCGTGAATGTCCGTGATGACGGGCGCGCCGGTTTCTTCCTTGATTTGTCGCAGAACGCTCAGCCCCTCTTTCATTCCCAGTCCTCGAAATGAGCGGGCCGAAGAGCGGTTGGCTTTGTCGTAAGAGGCCTTGAAGATGAATGGAATGTCGAGCCTCGACGCGACGCGCGAAATCTCGCGCGCCATCATCATCGCGTGATCCTGCGATTCGATCACGCAAGGGCCGGCGATCAGGAAGAGATCGCCTTCGCGGCGTTTGATGTTTTGATAAAAACCGTCCATTGTCAGTTGATGATTGCGGGTTCGAGCAGGCAATCGATTTCTTCGATCTTCGCCAGTCGTTTTTCGGCCAGCCATTTGCGCAGAATTTCTCTGGCCTGTATTTCGGAGAGGGCGGCGAAACCTATTCGCCGGTAATCGGTCTGATCCATGTCGTGCGTGTGCTTGCCGACAAGGCTGCCCTCGCTGCAGGCCCTGCAGATAATTCGCAGGTTGGACGACCAATCCTCGGCGGCCAGGCCACGCTCCGAGGCCAGGTCGGACAACGATTCGACGTCTTCCGGGCCGACGCCGCTGACGATGACCTCGAAGGTCCCGAATTCGCTCGAAGCTATCAGTTGAATCTCGTCGAAGACCGGGACCTCATTCTCGCCCACTTTCCTGAACCCGTTCGGCGCGCCGTCGTGCAGCAGCAGGTCGCCGAAGCGATGATCCGATTGCGGCAGCGGGACGCAATCGATGATCGCCCGCGCCGGATCGATCCTGCGGCACCAGACCACTTCGGCCTCATCAAACGGGTTGATTCGGATCGGCGTGAGGCCGAGCTCCATCTCGATCGGGCCTTCGCCTTCGGGGATTTCGATCCCGAACCCCTTCCACGCGCGGCGCGCTTCGGCCCAATCTTCGAGCGCCGTCGCGGCGATGCCAAGATTCCACCACGCTTCCGGCTCCGAAGGGTCCACCGCGACGGCGTTCTGATTGCAGCGCATCGATTCCTGCCAGTTGCGCTGCTCTTTGCGCAACAGCCCGAGGTTGTACCAGGGCGTCGCCCACGCGGGCCAGAGCTTGATCGCCTTCTGGTAATACTTGACCGCTTCGGCGATCAGGCCGCGCTCCTTGAGCTTTACGGCCTGATCGTTGTGGCGGATCGCCAGCGATTGCGCCTCTTGACTGAAATAGTGGACTTTCATTTTTCAGGAATTTTAGCTGCGAATGAACACGAATATTCACGAATGGAAGCCGGGCAATGGCGCCCGAGCGCCCTTTAAGACCGGGCAAAACTGGAAATACTATTCGTGTCCAGTCGTGTTCATTCGTGGCTAAAAACAATTACCGCGCCGAAATCAATTTGCCGCTGCGACCTCGGCCTTAATTTGCTCTTCGCCGTCGCCCTGATCGACCTGGTCGCGCAGGCGATGATTGTAAGCCGCGCGGATGAAGCTGGCAAAAAGCGGGTGAGGCGACAGGGGCTTCGATTTCAATTCGGGGTGCGCCTGAGTGCCCAGGAACCAGGGGTGGTCGGCGAGCTCGATCATTTCGATGAATTTCCCGTCGGGCGATTTGCCTGAAAAGACGAGCCCGGCCTCAGCCAGCCGGTCTTTGTAAGCCG
>DASUFM010000804.1:0-6095 GCA_036274535.1 Blastocatellia bacterium | reverse complement strand
CCTGTATCAGGAGCCTGCTCAATTCACGAGTATCGCCCACTGTAAAATAACCAGGATAGTCCTCGCCCAGAATCCCGACTGTTCCCGGAATACGCGAGGCGACCACCGGAGCCGAAGCCACTATCGATTCAGAAAGCGCGTTAGGGCCGCCTTCCAATCGAGAAGAGAGAACACACAAATGACTTTGCGTCAGGATGCGGCGTACGCGCCATCGCGGTTGCTCACCCAGCCATCTGTAACGAGGGTTGATCTTCATCTCCGCGCGAGCTCTCTTCTCCATCGCATCACTCATCGCCCCGCCAACGTGCAATACGCGAATTCTTGACGACGGCGGCAGTTGGCGCGCAGCCAGAGCGGCGCGAAACAGGTCTTTCACCGGACGCAGGTGGCCGATCACGCAAACCGTGAAATCGCGGGCGCCGGACACATTCCCATAACGCCGCTTGTGGATTGGTTTAAGCGGGGGCCTTGCGCGAACCGGCTGAACCGATTGATAAATGACTCGCGTTTTCGAGTGAAGTCGCGGCGGCAAATCGTCAAAAGCTTTCGGTTGGAGCACAATTATGCGCGTGGCCATTTCAAGCGACTCTCGCGCCTTTTTGCCGCGTTTGAGGTCGTGATATAGGTCCGTCCCGGAGAGAGCGACGATGAGGGGTTTGTCTGGATGCAGTTTGTGAAAACGGGCGACTGAAGCATGGCTGCGGCGCGCATGCAATGCGACGAGCAGATCGTAATCGCCGTCTTCGTATGCCTGGGAGACAATGACATGATGACCGAGGTCTTTGAGGATGCGAGCCCATCGCAGCGCTGTTACGCGGTTGCCGTATCTGGACCGAGGCGGCGCCGGGGTGGTGAGAAAGATCTTCATTCGATTGAAAGAGCGCAAGTGCGAAAACCGGCCCACACGTCGCGGCGGTCCGGCTTGTAAAAGTTACGATAGTTATTGCGAATCAGGCGTGACCGCGTGGCCCAGCAGCCGCCTCGCAACACTTTATGATCCCCGAACCAGGGCGCTGAATATTCCTTATATGGGCCGGCGACGAAGCCAAGGAACGGTTCAAAGGCGCTGGCGGTCCATTCCCAGGTATTACCGATCATCTGCCGGCAGCCGAAAGCGCTCTCGCTTGCGGGCAATGCCTGCGCTTCTATGCAACCCATATTGCGCCAGTCCAGATTCGCACGCTCAGGCGAGGGGGGCGAATCGCCCCATGGATAGAGCCGTTTGCGTTTGGTAATTCCCTGCCCGCCTGGCGACAGCTCCGAGCTTGCGGCCATCTCCCATTCGGCCTCCGTCGGCAAGCGGCGTCCGGCCCAGCGGCAGTAGGCCGAAGCCTCATACCAATTGACATGCAACACCGGGAGGCCGTCTTCGAGCGGAACCCACTGATCGAAGTTGCGGCGTAACCATCGCCCGCCGGAGAGAGGCTGCCAATACACCGGGCGCTCTGCCTCCGAACTCTCGCGCCACCGCCATCCTTCCTCGTCCCAAAACTCACGACGCTGATAGCCATTGTCTTCAACGAAAGCCGCGAACTCCGCGTTCGTCACCGCGGTCCGAGAAATCGCGAACGGCTTCACTTCAACCGGATACGCCCACATTTCGTTGTCGAAGACGAAATGCGCGTCCCGGACGCTGCCGAGCATGAAAGTTCCGCCGGGAACTTCAGCGTCTCCCAATCCTTTTAATAAAGAGGCTGGCGAAGGAGCGTCGCCCACACTCGCTTTCTCGCCTTCAATTCGCGCGCTCGTGTGAGGGGCGTCCTGAGCCGTGGTTATATGCGGCGCGGGATAGCCCAGTGTTTGCCGCGTGTAGGTGATCGCTTCCGCATGCATGTCTTCGTGAAATAGCGCGAGTCGAAGAAAATACGCTTCGTCATATTCCTGCGGGTCGCGAGCGGCGCCGGCGGTTACCTGTTCGAGCACGCGGTCGAGAATCCGGCGCATATAATCAATTGTTTCGGACTTGGAGGGTAGCGGCAGGTCCCACCGCGTATCGTGCGCGATGCGCGCCGAGTCGTACAGACGATCCGCGACATTCCATACCGGTCCCTGTTGGCGAAGATGGCGTAAGACCCAATACTCCTGGAACCAGGCCACGTGCGCGATCTCCCAGCGTAATGGATTGACGATAGCGAGACGTGGGCCAATCATCTGCTCGTCACTCAGGTCAGAGACCAATTCGAGCATGCGTGCGCGCGCCTCTTGCAAGGCGAGGATGAGTTGAATATTGGAATGATCGGATTCCGCGCTAGTCATAAAAATGATCGGCTAATAGTTTACACCTGCAAACCCGATATAACCACCTTAGTCGCCGGAAAGAGGGCTCCATCTCTTTTTCACCTCGCATTTCCCCGGGTTGTCCCGTATCTTCCAATCAAGTGGATGGGGAATTACTCCTGAAAGGAACTTCAATGAAGATAAAGCTCGCTTCCGTATTCTTTGCTCTCTTCCTCTCTCGAGAGCCGGCGGTGTTGTCGCTCGCGCCTGGATTCGTCCTGCTCGATGATGCTCTTGCGTAAGCGCAGCGAGAAAGAAAGCCAAGCATTCTTGATTTTTATGCCGAGTGGCGCGCCCCATGCATACGCCTGGAAAAAACCACATTCAAGGATGAACGGGTGAAGGCGCTGCTCGGGCGCTGTATGTTCGTCGCTCCGCCGCGGAGTTGGGCTGGGTGGCTGTGGACTTCTACGACGGCTCGATGATTTATAACTTTGCAACACAGGCCCTGCGTTTGATTGACCTGGATCATTAGCTCACCAATATTAGCCGAATGGCGCTGAACTCCAGCTTAGCGTTCCGACCGGCTCGTGTTCATTTTTCTACCTGTTGAAGCGCTCCGCTACCCCCTTCGACGTAGCGCTCTTTTTCTTCTGGTCAGTATTATCGAGCTTCAGCGCTGCCCACGCATTCGGCTTGAATCCCAGTCGGGGCGGGACGCTGCCACGAACCAACCTCTCGTCGACGCAAGCGTCATCCGACGCCAGCCCCTCAGGCCACGCCACTACGGATCCTGAGTCGCCTTCCAACAAATAGAAAGCGACCGCTATCCGCGCCACTCTTGAAACCAGCCCAACAGAAATCTGCAGTTCCTGCGCCAGGCCATCTCCCATCCTCACGGCGCTTGCTACCCAGCCGTGGCGCGCCAAGTATTCCTTCCTCTCCTGCTGGGCCTGCTGGTCGAGGCCGGTGTTGCGCATACCGTAGACAAACTCGGTATCGCGAGTCGCCCATTCCCGCCCCGAGCGTGTGTAGCTCACTGCCCCCAGTGCGGCCGACGCGTGAAACACCCGGACAGTGTTGCGACCCGCAATGCAAACGCTGACAAAGCGCCGCCGCGTGGCCGTGATCCCAAGGAAGAGGTGTCGCCCATCGTGTCGAAATCGGATAGCAGTACCGTCTGAGAGCCGCCGTGTGGCCGCGCCTGCCCACTCAGCTTCGTTCACAACCCCGTCAATGACCGGCGGCGCTCCCTTCGGCGCCTGAACTTCGCTGTCAGCAGCAACCCCAAGACAGGCGCACAACAGCACGCAACAGGTGACCTCGACCAGCCTCTTGGAATAGCAATGGAAGTGTTCTCTCAAAATTTTGTCCTCTGTTGTTTGGTCAGTGAACCTGAGAAGGTCGCCAAGAATAAGGCTGCCGAAGTGTAGTCTCGGCGCTGGCGAATGGCAATGATTTCGCGCCCGGCTTTTCTCCCTTCCCACCACAAACCGTCAAGCGTAGAATCCCCGCCTGACGCGGCGCGGCCAATACCAGACGCCCGCGCCGTCCGCATAATTCTTGCCGGGCGCCCGCTTACAGGTGGGGAATTAAATGACAAAATTACTTATCTAAATCCGCCAAAGAATACTCCATCCATAGCCGAAGGCTTGGGTGGAGATGAATTTGGCATCGCGGGTGCTTTGGCCCACGATTAACTTGCTTACAATATGGGCGCACCTGGCGTAAGATGCGCCCGTGATAATGGAAAAAGGAATTTCACCTACTGGCAGATTGAGCGGGGATTTCTTTTCAGAATCAGACTCGCTCTCTCCGGGCCTGATGAGCACGGGACGCAGGAAGCCTTCTTCTCGTATCTCTCGGATACGTTTTTCCTCGAGTTCCTCAAGCTCGAGTTCGAGGTTCGACTGCCTGATCAACTCCTGTTCCCGTGCTATGTAATATTCTTCGTTATAGACAATCTCCTCGTAGAACCGTTCGTCATCATCGAAATTATACGGGTCTTTTTCGTGATCACAGTAGGACATGATTGGCCTCCCTTCCGAAGCATATTATCAAAGGTTGATCCGTCCGGCGATTGGAGCGCGATTCGCAATTTGAAAGCCGGATTCTGAACAGAAGGAACCCATATGGATAAGGCTAAAGAGCCGGCGCTGCTGAAGAGGATGGCAAAGTCACTGTTGCTTTTAGCCGTCGTCGGCGTTTTCGTCGGGGCCGGCCTGATTCTGCTTTGGATGCCTGGAGAGAGCGCCATGGGTAAGCTATTCAACCAGGCAAAGAGAAGCTCTGACTCAGGCGATTTTGAATCTGCGATCGCCATATACGCCAAAGCCATAGAGCTCGATCCGAATTACGCTGACGCCTATTACAAACGGGGATTCCTTTACGCCAGGAATGGCGACAATGACCGCGCGATCGCCGATTTCACCAGAGTCATCGAGCTCAAGCCGAATCACGCCGACGCCTATTACAGACGGGGATTCGCTCACGACGCAAAGGGCGACAATGACCGCGCGATCGAGGATTTTCGAAAGAGCCTGAAGCTGTTCACCGCCCCTTATGACCGCGGGAACGCCTTGCGGGAATTACAAAGACTCGGGGCGAAACAGTATAAGGAGAGGTAGCGACCTGGCGCCGCTTGGAAACGTCTTTTGTAAATCCATCGCGCTTCCCTGCGCCGCTCGAACATCACCGATTCCGGCGATGGCTTTGAGAAATAAAGGTAATCAGGACTCCAGGCGATATGTCCGTGCCAGTCATCATGACGAGGATGGAAGAGTGGGACTTTGCGGCCATCGAAAAGTCGCTTCCATCGCAGGCTTATATCTGCACCGCGCTCTCGTTCCCGCGCGATTTGTGTTTCGCTCGCAACAGCCGCAGAAACCACTCGGGGGCGTCTACGATCGGCGCATCATTCCTCTTTCAAACCTGATCGAAGTCTATATTCGGCGCCTGCGCCGCGATCTTCGGCATGCTGCCGCTGGCTTTGGGAATCGGCTCCGGCGCGGAGCTGCTGCAACCGCTGGCGATTGCAGTGATCGGCGGCGTGACGGTCTCGATGGTCCTATCGCTGCTGGTGACACTTGCGCTATTCTACTTGTTGCGCAAGCGAGGGCTTTGAGAGTCTCGCCGTGATGCGGCGACGAGGCGTTGAATAAATCCGCGGCGCGCAAAGAGGAAAATCCAGATGGATGAGAAACAATCTGATCAAGATGCGATTATCAAGGACGAGATTTTCGGGTCGGATGAGCCGAAAATCTTTTCAGTCGTGACACGGCAGGCCGGACCTGCGGGAAGCCTGCCCCTCACCGCTTCCGATCTGCTCGAACGCCCCAGTGGCGACATCTTCGGCTGGAGCCAGGATGTCGGCATGGGGTGGGAACCGGCCAGGCTCGGCCGCCCTGAAATATTGATCCTCAGCACGCAGGGCGGCATTCGTTTGCCGGACGGGAGGCCGCTCGCCCTCGGTTATCATACAGGTCATTGGGAAGTCGGGTTGTTGATGCAGGCGGCGGCCGAAGAACTGCGGCGCTTTGACTGCATTCCGTTTGCGGGCTATTGCACGGACCCGTGCGACGGCAGAACACAGGGCACGGTGGGAATGTTCGATTCCCTGCCCTACCGCAACGACGCGGCGATAGTGCTGCGGCGGCTGATCCGCTCTCTGCCCACCCGCCAGGGAGTGATCGGCGTGGCGACCTGCGACAAGGGGCTGCCGGCAATGATGATGGCGCTGGCTGGAGCGCGAAATCTGCCGGCGATTCTCGTCCCTGGGGGCGTAACGCTTCCAGCCAGCGACAGTGAGGACGCAGGCAAAGCGCAAACCATCGGCGCGCGTTTTGCCAACCGGCAGATAACACTCGAACAGGCGGCTG
>DASUFM010000803.1:0-3692 GCA_036274535.1 Blastocatellia bacterium | reverse complement strand
CCAGGCTTCCGCCTGAAGGCGGGACTACGAACAGATTTTCCGAGGAGGAATAGATGAGCGCACTCATCGCATGTTCTGTAGCGCCATTCCTGTCGGTGCGGAATGGCGCGCGAGCAGTCGAATTTTATAAGACGGCGTTCGGGGCGATTGAGGTTTTCCGTATAGAGGCCCCAGATGGCGCGGTAGTGTCACGGTTATCCGTTGACGGCGCGGAATTCTGGCTGAGTGACGAATCGCCCGAGCATGGAAATTTCAGCCCCGAGTCTCTTGGCGGTGGTTCTGTTCGCATGGTCCTGACCGTGCCGGATCCCGACGCAATGTTCGCGAAGGCGATTGCCGCAGGCGCGCTGGAAGTCGTCGCGGTGAATGACGATTACGGGTGGCGCCTGGGCCGCGTAGTCGATCCTTTCGGACATCACTGGGAAATCGGCAGGCCATTAAGTTGAGAGAAATGACATGTCGGATTCCGCCACACATCGCGCGATCAACGCAGTCTGGAGGATTGAATCGGCGAGGATCATCGCCGGCCTCGCGCGAATCGTGCGCGACGTCGGTCTGGCCGAAGACCTTGCGCATGACGCGCTTGTAGCCGCGCTCGAGCAATGGCCCGGGCAGGGGATCCCTGACAATCCGGCGGCCTGGTTGATGGCCGCCGCGAAGCATCGCGCGATTGACCGGCTGCGGCGGAGCAAACTGCAGGAGCGCAAGCATGAAGAGATTATATTCGAACTCAATGGCCGTGGCGCCGCGACGACGCCGGATTACGTCGCGGCGCTCGACGACGACATCGGCGACGACCTGCTGCGCCTCATATTCACCACCTGCCATCCGGCGCTTTCCACCGACGCGCGCGTCGCGCTCACGCTGCGTTTGCTCGGAGGTTTGACGACCGGCGAGATCGCGCGCGCATTCCTCGTTCCCGAGACGACCATCGCGCAACGAATCGTCCGGGCCAAGCGGACTCTGGCCGAAACTCGCGTGCCCTTCGAGGTCCCACGCGCCGCCGAATTCGGCGTCCGCCTATCCTCGGTTCTCGAAGTTATCTACCTGATCTTCAACGAAGGCTATTTGGCGACCGCCGGCGAGAGCTGGATGCGGCCTGAGCTGTGCGATGAGGCGCTGCGCCTGGGGCGAATACTCATCGGACTTGTTCCGGAAGAGCCGGAAGTCCACGGACTCGTCGCGCTGATGGAGATTCAGGCGTCGCGCTCGCGGGCACGGATCGGATCGTCTGGAGAGATCATTCCGCTTTTCGAGCAAAACCGCTCGCGATGGGATCAACTGCTCATCAATCGCGGCCTCAAAGCTTTGGAACGCGCCGAAGCTCTCGGAGGCGCGCTGGGACCTTACACGCTGCAAGCCGCGATCACCGCATGTCATGCGAGGGCGCGAACGCCGGATGAGACTGACTGGGAACGCATCGTGGCGCTTTACGACGCGCTCGCGCAACTCGCGCCTTCACCGGTCGTAGAATTGAATCGCGCCGTCGCGGTCAGCATGGCTTTCGGCCCGGCGGCGGGGCTGGAACTCGTCGATGAACTGGCCTCGGAGCCGTCGCTCAAGTCCTATCACTTCCTGCCGAGCGTGCGCGGTGACCTTCTCAGCAAACTCGGCCGCAACGCCGAAGCCCGCACGGAGTTCGAACGCGCGGCCTCGCTCACTGATAATGAGCGCGAGCGCGAACTGCTGCTCAAGCGCGCCGCGGCGTGCGCCCTCGAATGATACCGCTGGCAAACTCTTTTGTGGGACACATTTAAATTGTCCCACTTCTATTCCGACTGATAAGTGGGACAATTTAAATGTGTCCCACTTCTTTTATTCCTCTGGAGTTTGCCAGCGGTATCTCGAATGACTCCGAACCAATTTCCTCTCTTTTGTCTGAGCGCTTATTTTAAAAACCGAAGCCACACAGCCTGCGCCACAACCTATTCAACATTCGGCATCATCGATCCATTATTGATATAGCATCCTGAAGAATGCGGAGGCGAAAATGAATAAAAACCGGAGCGCGCCCCTGGAGGCCGAACGGTTCTGCAAAGACGTGGCCTATGAGCGCGAACTCATTGATCAGAGCCCGGTTGAGGCGTCGGAGAAAGCTTCTAACAATCACGCCGATGAGCGGTCGCGGCTGCTCGAAACAGCGATTGAGCAGAGTAATGAATCGATCATCGTTATGAAGGCTCGACTCGACCCACCAGGGCCGGAGATTGTATACGTCAACTCGGCTTTTACCAAGATGACCGGGTATGCGCCAGAAGATGTAATCGGTAAAACGCTTCACATCTTGCAGGGCCCCGAAACCGATCCCTCCTTACTCACCCGATTATGTAAGGATTGCGTGGCGGGCAAGGTCTTCCATGGCGAGACGGTCAATTATCGTAAGGATCGTTCGGAAATTTATCTCGAATGGACCGCCGGGCCGGCGCGCAATGCGCGCGGTGAAGTGACGCATTTCGCCGTGGCGCAACGCGACGTAAGCGAACGCCGGCGGATTGAAAATGAATTGCGCCGGCGCGAGCAAGAGTTTCGCCTGTTGTTTGATATGTCGGCCATCGGCATGGCGCAAGTCGCGCCAGACGGCAAATACCTTCGTGTCAATCAACAATACTGCCAGATGCTGGGTTATTCCGAGCAGGAATTGCTCCGTCTCACTATCTATGATGTGACTCATCCCGAGGACCGCGAAGCTAGCGCCATCAAAGTGGATTCTTCCATGATTAAGGGATCTCAAGAATACAGCATGGAGAAACGCTACGTACGGAAAGACGGCGCAACCATATGGGTGCTGGTTAATTGGACGATCGTTCGCGACGCCGAGGGCCATCCATTGCGCTCGGTCGCCAACATTCAAGACATCACGGCGCGCAAGCAGGCGGAGGTGGAGCGCGAGGAATTGCTCCTCCGCGAGCGGGCCGCGCGTGAAGCGGCCGAGGCTGCGGACCGTTCCAAGGACGAATTTCTCGCCGTCGTTTCGCACGAGTTGCGCTCGCCTTTGAATGCGATTCTCGGATACGCGGCCCTGTTGCGCTACGGCGAAATGGACGCTCAGAAAATCAAGCAAGCGGTGGATGTCATCGAGCGCAGCGGGAAGGCGCAAGCGCAACTGATTGACGACCTGCTCGACACAGCCCGCATCATCAGCGGCAAACTCAAACTCACTGTGGGCCCGGTGGATCTGGCCTCGGTAATAGAAGATGCGGTTCAGACGATACGCCCGGCGGCGGAGGCGAAGGGGATCTCGATCAAGGCCCACCTGCCTCCCGAAATTGGCCAGATCACCGGCGATCACACCCGTCTGCAGCAGATTGTTTGGAACCTGCTCTCCAACGCGGTCAAGTTCACGCCTCAGGGAGGTCGCGTCGAAGCGCATGTTGAGCGCGTGGACCCCCACATTTGCGTCACCGTGAGTGACACTGGCAAAGGCATCAGCGCTGATTTCCTGCCTTATATCTTCGACCGCTTTCGTCAGTCTGACGCGTCAAGCTCCAGACGATATGGCGGCCTCGGCCTCGGCCTGGCCCTCGTCAAATACCTGGTCGAATTACATGGCGGAATGATCGAGGCCGCAAGCGCGGGCGAAGGCCGGGCGCGACTTTCAAAGTGACGCTGCCGGTCCGCGCCATCGCCACTCCGATCGGAGAAGCTGAGGCGGCGCCTGACACGGGTAAAACTTCGCGGGAACTTGCGGGCGC
>DASUFM010000802.1:0-6464 GCA_036274535.1 Blastocatellia bacterium | reverse complement strand
GACCGCTTTGGTAGTCAACTTCGATTTTTCGACAATGATCAGAGAGAACCCACCGGGTCTTTCGTCCCCGAAGTGTGTGGGATCCAGGATGACTACCAAAGCGGTTCCAGGCAACCGCGCTCCAAAGGCTCCGCCGTTACGATTTACGCCCACTATTCGCTAACTTAATCTCATTGGCCTGAAGGCGGGACTACGAACTTTTCATTGTTTCAGGGCGTCGCAACTTTTCATCGTTTCAAAGCGCCCCAACGCGCTCTTCTCTGACCATGCTGCCGTCGCGCAGCCACAGGATGCGGTCGCAATGCGCGGCGGCCTCCGGGTTGTGAGTCGCCATCAGGATAGTGGCGTTGAACTCCCGATGCAGGTCGTCGAGCAGTCCCAAAATCTCTTCCCCGGTCTTCGAATCCAGATTGCCCGTAGGCTCGTCGGCCAGCAGGATCGGAGGATGGAAGATCAACGCGCGCGCGATCGCGATTCGCTGCCGTTCGCCGCCTGACAATGCATCGGGGCGATGCGTGACGCGTCCGGTCAATCCCACTCGGTCTAACATCGCTCTGGCGCGCCGGTCGGCCTCCCTACGTGACATCCCCTGCAGCCGTAGCGGCAGCGAGACGTTCTCGATCGCGGTTAAGGTCGCCAGCAGGTTGAACGTCTGAAAGATCATCCCGATCTTTTCGCGCCGCAGCCTGGTTCGCGCGTCGTCGTCGAGCGAAGCTATATTCACTCCGTCAATTCTGACCGCGCCCCCTGTCGGCTCGTCCAGCCCGCAGATCAAATTCAGCAGTGTTGATTTGCCCGCCCCCGACGGGCCCATCACCGCGACGCGCTCGCCACGATGAATCTCCAGGCACACATTATTCAGCGCGTGAACGGCCTTCCCGTCGCCGTAGTCGCGCATGACGTTTTCAAGTTGGATCATTGATGCGGCGCCTCCTCAGGTCACTTCTCAGGAATGTTTTCATAAACTTATGAAATAAAAAAGTCGGCGGCGCCGTTGACTGAAAAATATTGTTTATTGTCTACTAGCTGAACTGAATTTCTATGAACATCCTCGTTCTTAATTGCGGGAGTTCCACCGTCAAGTTTCAACTGATTGCGACTGACCAGGATCTGATCGCTCAAAACGCCGATCGGCGGCTGGGTCGCGGAGTCATCGAACGCATCGGCGGTGAAGCGGTCATCACATTACGAACAGAAGGGGGGGCGCCGCGTAGACTGACCTCGCCGTTGCGCGACATACGCGAGGTGGTCGATTTCATCGCCCACTGGGCCTCGTCGGAGGAATCAGGCATCCGCGAAATCGGAAGCGTCGCCGACATACATGCGGCCGGCCATCGCGTCGTGCATGGCGGCGAACGCTTCACGCGCTCCATGTTGATTACCGACGACGTTCTTCGCGGCATAGAGGATTGCATAGACCTGGCGCCGCTTCATAATCCGGCCAACATCAAAGGCATTACGGCCGCGCGCAACTTCTTCGGCGCCGGGTTGCCGCAGGTCGCGGTCTTTGACACGGCGTTTCACCAGACGCTGCCTGAGCGCGCATATCTTTATGCGCTGCCCTATCAGCTCTACCGTCGTCACCGTGTGCGCCGCTACGGTTTTCACGGGACCTCGCATCGTTATGTGGCTTACCGTTATCGCCAGATTCGCAACCTGAAACGCGAAGAGACCAACGTCATCACGCTGCACCTGGGCAACGGCTGCTCGGCGACGGCGATCCGCGCGGGCGATTCCATAGACACATCAATGGGGTTGACTCCACTCGAAGGCCTGGTGATGGGAACGCGTTCGGGCGATCTCGATCCGGCCATCATTGATTTCATCGCCACGAAAGAAGGGTTGTCATCGCGGGAGGTCGAAAGCCTGCTCAACATACAATCGGGGTTGATCGGCGTCTCGGGTCTGACCAATGACATGCGCGAACTGCTGGATGAGGCGCGCGAGCACAATGACCGGCGCGCCCTGCTCGCGATAGATATCTTCTGTTATCGCGCGCGCAAATATATAGGCTCATATCTGGCAGCGATGGGCGGGGCGGACGCGGTGGTGTTTACCGGCGGCATCGGAGAGAACTCCGCCGAAGTGCGCTCTCGCATCTGCGACGGGCTTCAGTGGATGGGGCTCGAACTGGACGATGATCGAAATCAAGCCCATACCGGCGGCCGCGAAGGATTGATCAGCAAAGATGATTCGCGGCTCACCGCATATGTTATTCCGACCGATGAAGAACTGCTGATCGCGCGAGACACTGTGCGTTGCGTGCTCGGCGCGTCGTGAATTGAAGCGGCGCATGCTCCTCTTACCGCTCGGGCGAACTCACGAAATTCTTTCCTCCACGGACATTTGAACCTTCGCTCGGCGCGCGATAGCCTGGCCGGGCGCGAATCACGACGTCCTTGCGCGAGACCTTGACCTGAATCTTGCGGTACTTGCCGTCGCGCGCCTGGTTTGTCGGGTAATAGCCAATTGAGTACAGATTACGTAATTCAGCGGCGATGTTGGTGAAGGCGTCCGGCAGGGAACCCAGTGTGTCGGCGCGATGGAGTTCTCCGCCGGATCGAGTCGCCAGATCCTGTAGATATTGATCGGCCGTGCGGTAGAGTGTGCCGAGCATCACGCTGACGCTGTCGTTATCGCGGCGGCGCGTAGGATTACGCGAGTCGGGATTACGGTCATCAGGGCGCCGGTCTGGCGGATAGCGATCATCAGGATATCGGGATCCGCCCGGATACCTATCTTGAGGATATCTGTCTTGAGGATATCTACCTTGAGGATAAGTGTCAGGAGGGAAGCGGACACTGGGCTCTCGGCTTCCGCCTGGATACCGGCCTGGAACGGGGCCGCGCTCGATGATGACGGGAGGGATCGGGCGTATGATGGTATCCTGCCGCCCGCCACGCCCACTCGGCGCCGGAGTCTTATCTTTGCCTGGAACTGTCGGAGGCGTCACAACTGGAGGAACAGGATTGCCGGAGCCGCCGAAGATCGCGCCGAGGTCCACCGTTTCGCCCCTTTCCTGTTGTTGGCGAATCAACGCCTCGGTTTCGTACCGGGTGTCGTACCGGATCGGATAAACGATCACGCTCGATTCTTCGAGTTGGCGGATGTTGTCATCATAATCAGTCGCGTCGCTGCGCCAGTCAACGCCGTCGGTGAAGATAACTATCGCCTTGCGCCCTTTCATGCGTGACAAATCGTTCAACGCATATTTGACCGCGTCGTAAAGCTTCGTCCCCTTTCCCGGCCTCACCGAATCGATCGCATTGTTCAATTCGCCGCGATCGTTGGTGAACTGGCTCAGGTCATATACTCCGTCGTCGAAGGAAATGATCTTGATGCGGTCGGCGGGCTGCAACTGTTCCAGGAACGTCCTGGCCGCGCGTTGAATTCGCGGGAGCTTCTCCTGCGCGCTCGCGCTGGTGTCGAGCATCAACACAACAGTGAAAGGCGTTCTGACAGTGGCGAAGAATTCTATCTCCTGTTTCACGCCGTCATCGTAGATCGTGAAATCTTCCCTGGTCAGGTCATGCGCATATACGCCGGCGCGATCGCTGGCGATCACGGGTACGGTTACCACATCGGTGTCGACTTTGATCGAGACGTCCTGTTCGTCGGTCTTCTCCGTCTCGGCTTGAGATGGGTTTTTCTTCTGATCGACTTGCGGCTTTTTTGTCTGGGCGATTGCGCCGAAGACGAAGATCATCGCTCCCAGCAAGATGATCGAGAGCATGCGAAATCTGTAGAGAGCGAACCGCATAGCGAACCCCTTTCAAAGCGACCGAGGCGATACGGTCGCCAGTTTGTTTCTTGCCGGCTTGTCAGGAGGTAACGACGGACCGACAGGATCGCCGCTTTCTAAATGCGATACTACGCTTCGCTTGCTCCCAATTCAATGTATGACACCCTGAGACTGCTACCGCGAGTTAAATGGCTCAATCAAGCCTGAAAATTTCCGTCAGCGGCTGGAAGTCGGGAGATTTCATCGGCCCGACTCGTTCCTGCCACAGTTGGTCCAGAGGGTCTTGATCCAGCGCGGCGCGAGCCGAATCGTAATTATCGGTTTCGACGATCATAAAAAGCTGCTCGCCCAGCAGGTATAATTTGATCTGATGGATGCCTGCGGCACGGTATCTTTCCCGCAACTCGGATGAAAAGTTGTTGTGCGCCTCAATGTACTCTTCTTTGCGCTCCGGTAGGAGTCTGGCCACGAAGACCCTGGTTTCCACTCTATTTCGCTCCCTGTTCAGTATTACTGAATGGTTCGATGATATAACTCTTGCCGGCTTCGGTCGCAAAGACGGCCACGCCGGATTCCGGTTGTTCGGTCTTGACGGCCTTGCCGCCTGATTTGACTACGACTGGAAGCCCGGCGCGCAGGCGGCAGCGCAGTCCCGCGAGAGAATGAATCTCCGCCGATAAATATTTCCATGCATTGATATTGCTACAGTATCGCGCGCGTAATCAAGCGCTGGAGCGTCTTCCGCGTCCCAAAAACTTGTCCGAGCCTCTCAGCTCTTGCCAAAAAACGGTTGCGACGCCATGCTCAACGCTGGCGGGGCAGGATTACTGTCGCAAATTCCAAACAACGCAAATAACAACGCAGATAAGGATAGGGGAAAAAGATAATGACATTGGCGGAAGTCTGTGTACGGCGACCGGTGTTTACGACGATGCTGATACTGTTTCTGGTGGTGCTGGGGGTGTTCTCGTTTCTGGACCTGGGAGTAGACCTTTTCCCGAAGGCCGATCCGCCGATCGTCAATGTGCGCATCCAGTTGCCCGGCGCCAGTCCCGCCGAAATGACCAGCCAGATAGTGCTGCCGGTCGAGGAGCAGTTGAGCGGAGTGAGCGGGCTGGATGAACTGGAAATCATGGTGCTGGACGGGGTTGCGCGCGTCACCTGCCGTTTCGTGCTCGACCGCGCGATGGAGGACGCCGCGCAGGACGTGCGCGAGAAAATTGCGCTGGCCATGGGCAAACTGCCGCCGAACGTCGAGCCGCCCGTCATCACCAAGGCCGATCCCGAATCAGACCCGATCATTACCCTGGTCATCGGCGGCCCTCGCCCGCTGCGCGAGATCACCGAAATCACGGATAAGCAGATCAAGCGCGCGTTACAGACTGTGGAAGGCGTCGCGGCGATCGACATCGTCGGCGGCCGCGACCGTGAGATCCAACTGCTGCTCGACGCGGAAAAACTCAACAGCCACCGCATCACTGTCAATCAGGTCGCCGCCGCGCTGCAGAACGAAAACATAGAAGCGCCCGGCGGCAGGCTCTTTCAGGGCGCGGAGGAACTGGCCGTGCGCACGATGGGCCGCTTCGACGTCGTGCGCGAGTTCAGCGACCTGATCGTCAGCAGCGCGAACGGCGCTCCGATCAAGGTCTCCGACCTCGGCCACGTCGAAGACACGTATAAAGCGCCTCGCAGCTTCGCCAGGCTCGACGGTAGGCCGGCGGTCACGCTGCAAATCCGAAGGCAGGCGGGAACCAATACGGTCCAGGTCGTGGACGCCGTGCGTGGCAAACTGGAGAATTTGCGCCCGATTTTACCCGGCGACCTGACGATAGACGTCGTCAGCGATCAATCGCTGTTCATACGGGCTTCGATCGACGCGCTGCAGGAACACCTGTTGCTGGGCAGCCTGCTGGCGAGCCTGATCATACTGCTCTTCATACGCAACTGGCGCGCGGTGCTGATCTCTTCGCTGGCGATCCCGGCTTCGATCGTCGCCACGTTTACGCTGATGCGGGTCGCGGGCTTCACGCTGAATAACATGACGCTGCTGGCGCTGACGCTGGCCGTCGGCATCGTCATTGACGACGCGATTGTCGTGCTGGAAAACATCTTCCGCCATCTCGAAGAATTTAATCGCTCGCCGATGCAGGCCGCGATCGAGGGGACGAAGGAGGTGGCGCTGGCTGTGACGGCCACGACGCTCAGCCTGGTGGTGATCTTCGTGCCGATCGCTTTTATGACCGGCTACGCGCAACGTTATTTGAACTCCTTCGGCTGGACCATGACCTGCGCGATTATGGTCTCGCTGCTGGTGTCATTCACCTTGACGCCGATGCTGGGCGCTCGTTTTCTGCGCCGCGACGCCGGCGAGGTAAAGCTGTCGAAACAGACGGCCTTCTTCACCTGGATCGAGCGCCGCTATGAGCGCATGCTCAACTGGTCGCTCGATCATCCGTGGGTGATTGTGGGGCTGAGCGCGCTGGTTTTCGCTTCCACGTTTCCGCTCAATCGCATGGTCGGGCGCGATTTCATTCCCAAAGACGACCAGGGCGAATTCACCATCCACGTCGATCTGCCGGAAGGATTGTCGCTGCAGGGCCTGACCGAATTCGTGGACGAGATCGAGCCGAAACTGCGGACGCTGCCCGAACTCGATCATCTGTTGACGCAATCCAGCGACCGGCTCAATCACGTACATTTCACGCCCAATCTGATTGACCTG
>DASUFM010000801.1:0-3649 GCA_036274535.1 Blastocatellia bacterium | reverse complement strand
GCTGTGGGCGCAGGGACACCTGATGACGCTCCAATCGCAGGAAGCCAAATACGAAGCGAGCGCGAACGCATATAACGAGCGCGCCGAGCGGATTTCAGGCGACAACGTTCGTATCGCGGAGGAGGTCTCGAAAGCCGAGCGGTTGCGGAACAACACCGAGCGTTTGCGAAACGACACGGCGTATCAGCTCCGGCGCGCTGCGGAAGCCGGAAAGCTGAAGCTGGCGCGAAAGGATCGAGGCGTTCCCGATCAACCCGCTTCACTGTCGACCAGCCCGATTGAGCTTGAAAAGCCCGAGAAACCAAAGGAGTCATCGGCGGCGTTCCTGACGCGATGGGACGGGTTGATCAGGGCGGCGAATTTCGGCGAATTGATTCTTGCCGCGGTCACTCTGATTTACATACGCAACCGGTCCGCAAAGTTCAACCACGGCGCGGGCGCGAAGGCCGGCCCCCCTCAGGAAGATCCGCGGGCAATCGAGTCGGCGCCGGCCCCAGGCGTCCCCGGCGTTATGGACAGTCTTATCGAACAGGACGACGACTTCCCGTCGGAAATAGACGCGTCGGAACGCGAATCGCAGCGCAACCCCACATTGCTACAAGAGCGAGGAGCCGAAACACAAATTGCGACGACTGTAGCCACAGGCGAGGCGGACGACAGATTGCCTGCGCTGAGCGTTCTACGCCATCACCTGCGAGTAATCGCATTCAATTATCCCAGCCGCTGGTTTAAATGTGACTTGATTGATGGCGGGGTATTGATTCACATGTGCGAGAGGCGCGCGGGCCGAGAGACCACGATTGCAAAGACAAAACAGTCAGACAAGATTTTCGGCGCGATCAATCGGCCGGACTTTCGCGCCAGGCTTGTTGACGAATTGATCCGCCGGGGATTCCCTATTGAAAAAGATAAAATAAGATGAAGAGCCCCGTTGCTCTTCATCTGCGGCCCTTTGCGGCCTTCGCGGTTGATTTTCGTTAGCGGCGATAAATTGCGCGGACGGCGAATTTGTGTTTTTATATCGCGATCGCAACATACCGATTAATAGTATTGATAACGCCGTTTGGACCGCGCCATTATGGGCAGATTTATAAAATGGAGGATGTTCTGGCATACGGTCAAGGAAATCATTCCTCTGGTCTGCATGCTGTTCATCATATTAACCACGCTGGTATTCGCTCAGCAGATCGGCAAATTCTCGAACCTGATATTGTCTTTCCAGTCTTCCGCTCAGATCACACAGAAATTGCTGCTGAGTCTCATTCCGGGCATCACCGTCATCACTCTGCCCGTCTCTTTGCTCCTCGGCACTGTGATCGCCTGCAGTCGCTCATCGTCCGATAATGAGCTGACCGCCTGGCAGTCTCTGGGCATAAGCCAGAGAGCCCTCGCATCGCCTTTCCTGGCGATCGGCGTCGTCGCAACCGTGGTTTCCTGTTACCTGTCGGGCTATATCGCGCCAGCCGCATTGAGGACCCAGAAGTCGTTGATCGCGCAAATTCTCCTTCAGGAAGCGAACACGCGCATCAAGCCACACACATTCATAAACAACTTTCCGAACCTGCTGCTTTACGTTCAAAACGTAGACCCTCACACTCATGACTGGCTTGGAGTATTTCTTCTGCTGAATGAACCGCGAGGAACTTCGAGGTTGCTGACGGCGGAGCGAGGACAATTCAGGATCGAATCCGGTCAATCATTGGCGTTGGAGGCGCAACTCCTGAACGGAGTGTCGTTGGAGTACGGAGGACATCAAGCTTTAACTCCTGGCGCGGAGATCACTCCTCCGTCTTCACAATCCGCCTCGGTGTTCGCCAAACATACCGTCAAACTTGTAGATCACCAGAACACCGCAGACAGCGACGAGAAGGAGCTGGGATTAAACAAGCTCAACCAGATGTCCTTACGGGAAATATCCAGATTCGCGGCCGAGGCGAAGACGGACAGGGAGCGCAGGCAGGCCCAGGCGGAGATGCACAGGCGCTTCGCCTTCCCTTTCGCCTGTCTGACGCTGACGGCGATGACATTCATACTGGCTGTTCAAGGCCGGCGATTCTCTACCCGCCCGCGGACTGTCATCGCGATCCTGTTTGTGGCGATGGGTTTCTACCTCTTGCTGATAATGGGGCAGAACCTCTCCCTGTCGGGCGCCGTTCCTGTCTGGCTGGGAGTATGGTTCTCTAACTTTCTATACGGCGCGCTCATCCTGAAGTCGCTCGTTTCAGGCAAAGCGCCCTGGTCAGGACTCTCGATCTTTGTTAATTCGCATGGCGCCGCCGGCGCCGCTTCTCCCGCGCTCGCCCACAGTAACCGTTTATCCGCGCGCAGGTCGTTTCGTGGCATACGGGTCTTTTCTCTTAATCTGATCAACTACCTGCTGGTAAGCGAGATCGCCAAGTATTTTGTCCTCGCCTCCATGGCGCTGGTGGCGACCGCCATTATTATTACGCTCTTCGATTTGATTCCGGCGATCATCAAGAGCAGGACGCCGTTGCCATTCGCCGCGTCGTATCTCGCATATCTGGCGCCGCAGCTCTTCTACGTCTTCTCGCCCTTCGCGCTGCTCGTGGCGCTCCTCATGAGTTTCAACGTTTTGTCCAGATCGAATCAACTGGTCGTCATCGCCAGCGCGGGACAAAACAGGATGCGCACCATAAACGCAATACTGATGGCTTCCGGCGCCCTGAGCTTCTCACTATGGGCGTTGTCGAATTACGCGCTGCCTCATACCAACCGCGAGCAGGACGAGCGATACAACAAGATCAAGGGGCGGCAGGTGGAGCAAACGACCATCGCTTTCGGAAGGAAGTGGGTCTTCGGGAAAGACGACTCCATTTACAGTTATCAACGAATCGATCCCGACGACAGCCTGGTCAATACGTCCATATACAAACTCGACAAAGACCGGGGACTGATCCGGTCGGCGATTCATTTCGTCCGGGCGACCAAGGTAGACAACTGGAACTGGAAAGCCGACAGCGGCTGGATAGAGAACTTCACCCCGGACTCGACGGTGGAAAGAAGAGCCATTCAGTCCCAGTCCGAGCTTATCGAAATAAGCGATGGGGCAGGCCTGTTCAAACGCACGACAAATGAATCGAGCAAGATGAACGACAGGGAGTTGCGCAGGCATATCAGGCAGCTCGGAGAACTGGGCGTAACCACACTCGAACTGCAAATCGAATTGAAGAAGCGAGTCGCGTTCCCCGCCTCCTGCCTGGTCCTGTCTGTTCTGGCCATCCCATTCATCAGCGCAAAACAGGCCAGACGGTCCGGGCCTCTGGTCAGCGTCTCGCTGAGCGTCGGCATCGGCCTGATCTTCTGGCTTTCAATGTTTCTCTTCGAAGCCGTCGGCAAGCAGAACAACCTTCCCGTGGGAATGGCGGTCTGGGCGCCTCATATCCTTTTCGGCGCCGTCGGGCTCTATCTGAACTTCGTCAGATACCGGCTGCAGTAATCGGCGGAACTTTGGAGTGCGGACGCCTGGGATACCGCTGGCAAACTCTGATTGCCGGATTATGAAACCCTCTTTCGATCAGACAGGAAAATGTGGGAAAGGAAAATATACGGATCTTTTGCGCCTTGCGGGGGGCTCTGCCGGAAATAGGTTTCCCCATTTAAAAGACTTTAGCCACAGAGAACGCCGAAG
>DASUFM010000800.1:0-8274 GCA_036274535.1 Blastocatellia bacterium | reverse complement strand
CCTTTCTGAAAGCGCTGATAGCAAACAACTTCAATTTGAACAGTCTTCATATTACATAGCCAATCGTCATGCAGCCCCGGATATGTCATATGTAATATCGAATATGGAATATGAAATATGAAATATGAAGGCGATTTCCCGATGAGACAGCTTCTGTACCATTCCTGAGGTTTTATGATGTATCGAAAGCTTTGCCTATCACTTTTTTTATCGGCGATCGTCCTGACCGGTTTTGCATCGGCCCAACAACCGGCTAAGATAAAGCGCCCGGTCAAGAATCCTCCGCAATTCCCGAACATTATTGACCTGGAAAACAAAGACACGCCCCAGGCGAATCGGCAGTCCGATCAGCCGGAGAACGCCACGGGCGCCGACGCGGTTCAGCAGCCGGACGCGCTGGCCGCGGCGATCCAGTCCCTCGCGACCGAGATGCGGGCGTTGGGACACGAGATTCGCTCGCTGAACATCCGCGGTCAGGCGCAGTTGGAGATGCTGCGGATGGCGCGCGTCGATATGCGGATCGATTATTACGAAAGGGAGCTGAGGCCGGTGCGCGATCGCCTCGCGGCGATCGAAGCCGATGAGAAGTTGCTGCAGCAGTTGGTGACGCGCGAAGCCCTGTTGGCGCAGACGGCGAACGCGCCGACCCTCAACCGGGAAGAGTTAATGAAGCAGTATAGAGCTCAGCATGACGCTCGTTACCGCGCTCTGCAGTCCGAAGAAGAACGTCTGCGGAAACTCGAGGCCGATTTGACGGCTTCGCTCAAAATTTACCAGAACGTCAGCCGCGAAGCGGAACAAAAGATTCAGGAAGCTGAAGACGCGCTGAAAAGTATCGAATCCGGCCCACAGGGCCCTAAAAAACAGTGAGGCGGAATGAGCCACGAAAATCTTAAACGTAGAGATTTTATAAAAGGCGCGGCCACGGCGGGATTGACCGCCCCTTTGTTGACCGGCGAGGGCGACGTTCTGGCGTCTGGACAAAATCAATTGCCGGCGCTGGGCCAGGCGCGTCCAATCGTGATCGCCAGCGCGAACGGCGCCAACGTTCCGAAACGCGGCGTCGAGCCGCGCGGCGTCAGTTGCGTCGAGCGGGCGATGCAAATGCTGAAAGAAGGCAGAGACGCGCTTGACGCGGTGGTCGCGGGCGTCAACATCGTAGAGGACGATCCCGACGACGACTCCGTGGGTTACGGCGGATTGCCGAACGAAGATTGCGAGGTCGAACTGGACGCAAGCGTGATGCACGGGCCGACGCGCCGCGCCGGATCGGTGGCGAGTATCCGCCGCATCAAGAATCCGTCGAGCGTCGCCAAAGTCATATTGGAACGGACGGATCACATCATGCTGGTAGGCGACGGCGCATTGAGATTCGCGGTCAGGCAGGGATTCAAGGAACAGGATTTGCTGACTGATGAGTCGCGTAAAAAGTGGCTGGCATGGCGGGAGAGCCTGAACCCCAAGGACAACTGGGGGCCCAGTTGGCGCAAGAGAGCGCCTGCCGGTAACGTGAAAATCTCGCAGGCAAAGCTTTCGCCTGAAGAGATCGCTCTCAACAAACGCATTGAAGAAATTCTTCGCAACCGGCCGACCGGCACGATTAATTGCCTGGCCGTTGACGCCAACGGGGACATTTCAGGCGTGACGACGACCTCGGGGCTGGCGTGGAAGATACCGGGCCGCGTCGGCGATTCGCCGCTGATCGGTTGCGGTTTGTACGTCGACAACGAAGTCGGCGGCGCGGGCTCCACCGGACTGGGCGAAGAATGCATTTTCATCAACGGCGCGCACACGGTCGTCGAGAACATGCGCCGGGGGATGTCGCCGACTGAAGCGGCTATGGACGCCGTTAAACGCGTCGCGGCGCGTTACGGGTTCAACAAGGAAGCGTTGGCTGAGATCGGCATCAACTTTTACGCCGTCAATAAGAAAGGCGAATATGGCGCGGCCACATTATGGAAAAGTCAAAAATTCGCCGTGCATGACGGCAAAGAGGTCAGGCTCATCGAGTGCGCCCATCTTTATGAAAGATAACCGCTCAGGCATTTAATTTAGGAGGAATTGTGGAAGTTTGTGTCGTGGGAACAGGGTACGTCGGTCTGGTTACGGGGACGTGCCTGGCATATTTAGGGCATACGGTGGTTTGCGTCGACGTTGACGAGCGCAAGATCGAAGCGTTGCGCAAAGGCCAATCGCCAATCTACGAGCCGGGTCTCGATCAATTGATCGCGCACGGCCTGCAGCGAGGCAATTTGCGATTTTCGACCGACCTCGCGAAGCCGGTCAGGGAGTCCGAAATTATCTTTATCGCGGTCGGCACCCCGCCGCAGCCGAGCGGCAAGGCCGATCTGTCCTACGTCAAATCCGTGGCTCAATCCATAGGGCGCGCGCTCGATTGCGAGCGGCGGCGCGTGATCGTTAACAAATCCACGGTGCCGATCGGCTCGGGCAACTGGGTCGAGATGCTGGTCAGGGAAGGGTTGAGCGAAAATCCGATCTGGCTCGACAGATTGGCGAGCGCGGCCAGTGCGCCGACCGGCGAATTGACGTCGGGCCGGCGGTCGAACGGAGGCAGAGCCGAAGACCTGTTTCTCGTCGCGTCGAATCCGGAGTTCCTGCGCGAAGGGTCGGCTATCAGCGACACTTTCTATCCCGACCGTATAGTGATCGGCGCGACGGACTCTTACGCAGCCGAAAGATTGCGCGCGCTGTACGAGCCCATCGTCGAGCAGACTTTCACTCCTCCAGCCTCCGCGCCGCGCACTGCCGATGTCACGGCGATCCCGGTGGTGACGACCGACCTGGCCTCGGCCGAGATGATCAAGTACGCGGCCAACGCCTTCCTCGCGACCAAGATCAGCTTCGCCAACGAAATCGCCAACATTTGCGAGCGCGTCGGCGCCGACATCAAGGAAGTCGTACGAGGCTTCGGATTGGACAGCCGCATCGGGCCGAAGTTTTTGAACGCCGGCGTGGGCTGGGGCGGTTCTTGTTTCGGTAAAGACGTCTCGGCGCTGATCGACATCGCCCGTGAATACGCATACGAACCCGCGCTGCTCCATTCGACCGTCGATGTCAACAGACGCCAGCGCCACGTGCCCGTGCAGAAATTGCAGGAAGCGCTGAAGATCATCAAAGGCAAAACGATCGGGCTCCTGGGACTGGCTTTCAAACCGGACACGGACGACCTGCGAGACGCCCCGGCTATCGAGATCGCGGCCGAACTGATCGATAAAGGCGCCCGCGTGAAGGCCTATGACCCGATTGCCAACGAAGCCTGCCGCCGGCAGCGCCCCGAACTCAAGATCGAGTACGCCGACAGCGCGATATCGCTCGCCGAAGATTGCGACGCCATCGTCATCGTCACCGAGTGGGAAGAGTTTCGTTACATCAATCTCGACCAAATCGGCGAGGTGATGAACGCGAAAGTGCTTATTGACGGGCGCAACATACTGGACCCGCAAGCCGTCGAGGCGGCCGGATTTAAATATAAGGGAATTGGAAGATGAAGACGGAGGGACGGAGGATGGAAGATGGAAGATGGAAGATGGAGGATCAAGGGTGGAAGATCGCGATCCTCGATCTTCCATCCTCGATCCTCGATCCTCGATCCTCCGTTCCTCCATCCCTCCATCCCTCAGTCTTCATAAATAGGAAGGGAAAATGCGAATTTTAATTACCGGCGGGGCCGGTTTCATTGGCAGTCACATGGTCGACCGCCTGATAGCCGAAGGGCATCAGGTGGTGGCGATGGATAATCTGGTTACGGGCGATATGGCCAACATCGCTCATCACCGCTCAAATCCGAATTTCGAATTCATTCATCATGACGTCAGCAATCACATACATGTGAGAGGCGATCTCGATTGGGTGCTGCATTTCGCCAGCCCGGCCAGCCCGATCGATTACCTGCAACTGCCGATTCAGACGTTGAAGGTCGGCTCGCTGGGCACGCACAACGCGCTGGGTCTGGCGAAGGCCAAGGGCGCGAAGTTCGTTATCACCTCGACCTCCGAAGTTTACGGCGATCCGCTCGTGCATCCGCAGCGCGAAGATTACTGGGGCAACGTCAACCCGATCGGCCCGCGAGGCGTTTATGACGAGGCCAAGCGTTTCGCCGAGGCGGTGACGATGGCCTATCACCGCGTGCACAAAGTCGATACGCGTATCGTTCGCATCTTCAATACGTACGGCGAGCGCAATCGCGTCAATGACGGACGTGTCGTCCCGACCTTCATCAATCAGGCCCTGCGCGGCGAACCACTGACGGTCTTCGGCGAAGGAGGACAGACGCGCAGCTTCCAATACGTCAGCGACCTGATCGAAGGCATACGGCGGCTGATGGACGCGCAATTCAACATGCCTGTCAACATCGGCAATCCAAACGAGATGACCATTCTCGAATTCGCGAAACTGATTTTGCGGCTGACCGGAAGCCGCAGCGAGATCGAATACCGCCCGCTGCCTGTTGACGACCCGAAGACCCGCAGGCCCGACATCTCGCGGGCGAAAGAAGTTCTGGGATGGGAACCGCGCGTGCCGGTTGAAGAGGGACTGAAGAAGACCATCGATTGGTATCGTTCGAAAGTTTCAGGACGCTAAGCAATTTTATGGCGCGCCCTATATAAGATGTTTTCAGCCACGAATGAACACGAATGAACACGAATATTGTTTCCGGACTGGCAAGATATCAACCTCCATTTTCCCGATTTTATTCGTGAAGATTCGTGTTCATTCGTGGCTGAATTTCTTTTTCTTGAATCTATATAATTATCGAAATGGATGTTCCTCTTTTAGATTTGCGCGCGCAGTTTCAGACGATTCGCGGCGAGATAATGGCCGCGGTCGAGAGAGTGTTTGAAAGTCAGCATTTCATTCTAGGCCCGGAGGTAGAAGCTTTCGAGCGGGACGCCGCCGAATATTGCCATGCCAGACATGCGATCGGATGCGGCTCCGGTTCCGACGCGCTGTTGCTGGCGTTGACGGCCCTGGGCGTCGGGCCGGGCGACGAGGTCGTGACCGTCGCGTTCACTTTCTTCGCCACCGCCAGTTCGATCACGCGTCTGGGCGCGCGCGCGGTCTTCGTCGATATTTCGCCCGACGATTTCAATGTCGATCCCGATCTGATCGAACGCGCGATTACACCGCGAACAAAAGCGATCATGCCCGTTCACCTCTTCGGCCAGTGCGCCGAGATGGATGCGATACGGGAGATCGCCGAACGCCATAACCTGCCGGTTGTCGAAGACGCCGCGCAGGCCATCGGCGCCGAATACCATAAAAAACGCGCGGGCGCGATAGGCGCCATAGGCTGCTTCAGCTTCTTCCCGTCGAAGAATCTTGGCGGCGCCGGCGAAGGCGGATTGATGACCACCAATGACGACCAGCTCGCCGAGAGACTTCGCCTGCTGCGCGTTCACGGGATGCAGCCGAAGTACTACCACAAGGTCGTCGGAGTCAACAGCCGCCTGGACGCTCTGCAGGCCGCAGTCCTCGGAGTCAAACTCAAATACCTGGACCAGTGGAGCGACGCGCGACGCCGCAACGCCGAACACTATGGCAGGCTGTTCGCAGAGGCCGGAATCGAGGAAGTCACGCCGCCTGCCGTCCGCATAAACCGGCGCCACATTTTCAATCAATATACGATACGCTGTCCGCGCCGGGATGAACTGATGGATTTTCTGAAGGGGCATGGCGTGGGCTCGGAAATTTATTATCCGGCGCCTCTGCATCTTCAGGAATGTTTCGCCTATCTGGGTTACAAACCGGGAGACCTCCCCGTGACCGAGCGAGCCGCGCGCGAATGCCTGTCGCTGCCGATTTACCCTGAAATGACCGAAGAGATGCGGCGATATGTCGTAGAGCGGATCGCTGAATTTTACCGTACGCTATAGGAAATAGGACAGATAGGACAGATAGGGCAAATAGGACGGATAATCCTATTTGTCCTATCTGTCCTATCTGTCCTATTATTTTCAGGAAGGCTCCTCGGATTATCACTCACAAAGGAGATCCCGATGGCAGAATTGATTAGTCGTCCTAGAAGATTGCGCCGCACGGCGGCGCTGCGCGAAATGGTTCGCGAGACCCGCCTCGACCCGTCGAATCTGATCTATCCGCTTTTCGTCTGCGCCGGCGAGGGCGTTCGCCGCGAAGTCAACTCAATGCCCGGAGTGTTCAACCTCTCGGTAGATGAGCTCGTTAAAGAATGCGAAGACGCGCGGCGCGCGGGCGTTTCGTCAATCATTGTTTTCGGATTGCCAGAACGCAAAGATGAGCGGGGAAGCGGCGCGTTCGCCGAAGACGGCGTCACGCAGCGCGCAATCCGGGCCGTCAAACGCGAAGTCAGGGACATGCTCGTCATCGCCGACACCTGCCTGTGCGAATACACGTCGCATGGCCATTGCGGCGTAATCGAAGACGGCGATGTGGCTAACGACCCGACCCTGAGGATTCTTGCGCAGACAGCGATCAGTCAGGCCGAGTCCGGCGCCGATATAATCGCGCCTTCAGGAATGATGGACGGTATGGTCGCGGCGATCCGCTCCGGCCTCGACGCCGCCGGATTCGAGCATGTCCCGATTTTGTCTTACGCGGTGAAATACGCCTCGGCTTTTTACGGGCCCTTCCGCGAAGCCGCCGACAGTGCGCCACAATTCGGCGATCGCCGCGGTTACCAGATGGACCCGCCCAATGTGCGCGAGGCCCTGCGAGAGGCCGCGCTTGATGTCGAACAAGGCGCCGATATGTTGATGGTCAAACCCGCCATGCCTTACCTCGACGTCCTGCGAGCCGTTCGAGAACGATTCGACCTGCCTCTGGCCGCTTATCAAGTCTCAGGCGAATACGCCCAGATCAAAGCCGCCGGACGCCTGGGCTGGATTGATGAAGAACGCGTCATCATGGAATCCCTCGTCGGAATCAAACGCGCCGGCGCCGATCTCATCCTCACTTATTTCGCCAAAGACGTGATTAAACGTTTATAGACAAGTGGGCGGTGGATAGTGGGCAACAAATATTAATATTTGTTGCCCACTATCCACTGTCTATCACTGCTCTTGACAGTATCTCAGTTTAGATATAGTCTAACTGCCGATGGGAAGATTGCTGAGACAGTTAGTTGAAACGATGGCGCAGTCGCGCGGGCTGAAAATGACGCCGCAGCGGCGCGCCATTGTTGATTATATGCAATCCGCTCATCATCATCCGACGGCCGATGAGGTTTTGCAGACGGTCAACCACAAGTTTCCCATGACGTCGCGCGCGACTGTTTACAACACTCTCAACTGGCTGAAACAGGAAGGGATGATCAGGGAGGTCTTCGAGGCGGGTAGCGTCAGATTCGATCCGAACACGGAACAGCATCATCATTTCGTCTGCCGCGAATGCGGCAAGGTCGAAGATGTCGAATGTGAGTTGATCGGCAAGGTGAATATTTGCGCTTTGCCCGCGAGCCAGAAGGTGGAGTTTTTCGAAGTCACTCTTCGTGGCCTTTGCGCGGATTGCCAGAACAAATAGTCTTAAAAATAGAGGGCGATATCGCCCTCTATTTTTCGCAATTCATTTAGATTAGATCTAAATTTAAAACTGTTATAGGAGAAGTTGAATGCTGACAATAGGAGATAAGTTTCCGAATTTCAAATTGAACGCAGTGGTGGGTCTGGAGAAGGGGAAGGAGTTCCAGGAGATCACCGAGAGCACGTACAGTGGGAAGTGGCAGGTGATTTTCTTTTGGCCGATGGATTTCACGTTCATCTGCCCGACGGAAATCGCCGAATTCGGTAAGCGGAACAGGGACTTCGTCGACCGCGACGCGCAGGTGCTGGGCGCGAGCACGGACACGCATTTCGTGCATTTGGCGTGGCGTAACAATCATCCGGATCTGAAGAACCTGCCGTATCCGATGATGGCCGACACAAAGCGCGAGCTTACATCGGCGTTGGGGATTCTTCACAAAAACGAGGGCGTGGCGCTGCGCGCGACATACATCGTCGATCCGGAAGGAATCATCAGATGGGTGTCGGTGAACGATTTGTCGGTTGGGCGCAGCGTTGATGAGACGCTCCGAGTGCTCGACGCTCTGCAGACCGACGAGCTTTGCCCTTGCAATTGGAGGAAGGGTGAAAAGACCCTTGGCAGCGCGGCCTGATAGGACTTATGGGACTTATGGGTCCTGTAGGACCTGTAAGTCCTATTTTGGGGGAGGAAAATGAACGAAATAGAAAAATTGCGGGAACAGATGCCGGATGCGGCGCGGGACATCAGGTTGAATTT
>DASUFM010000799.1:0-6832 GCA_036274535.1 Blastocatellia bacterium | reverse complement strand
CCCAGCAGCTCTCATTTGAAGAACGCGTAGCGATGATGGTCGATCGCGAACGGGCTCATCGCGAGAGTCGCCGTCTCCGTCGCCTGTTGCACGCAGCCCGCTTGAAGCAACAAGCCTGCGTGGAAGATATCGATTATCGAACTCAGCGCGGCCTGGTTCGCTCACAAGTCGCCGCGCTCATCACCTGTGAGTGGATTCGCTCAAATCAAAACCTGCATATCACTGGGCCGACGGGCACGGGGAAAAGCTGGATCAGTTGCGCGTTCGGCCAGGCAGCCTGTAGGCAAGGCCTGAGCGTTCGCTATGAACGTACCGGACGTTTACTCGATGAACTTCGGATCGCCAGGGGCGATGGGAGCTATCGGAAATATTTGCGATTGCTTGCCAAGCTGGACTTGTTGATCCTGGACGATTTTGGGCTTAAGCCTCTGTCGCAGAACGAACGGCACGATTTGCTCGAAATCATTGAAGACCGTCACGGCGTCCATTCAACGATCATTACCAGTCAACTTCCGATTAGCGCCTGGTATGACTATCTGAACGAGCCGACCGTGGCGGACGCCTTACTCGACCGACTTCTGGCCAACGCTCATCGCCTCGAACTCAAAGGAGAATCGCTCCGAAAAACACGTCAGAAGTTGACTGATCGTGAACGCTCGGAGTAAAAATTAACCGCCAGCGTTGCCGAGCGCACAACGTGTTCACGTTGGCCCGGAATCGGCGTTCACCTTCAGCCGGAATCAGTGTTCACAATCGCCGGAATCCGCACCGGCGGCAGATTCTTGCTTTGGGCGAGGATTTACCAAAACTGTGGGCGGCGCCGACTACGACTAACGCTGATCGCAAACAGATTATTCGCCTGATCATCAAAGATGTGGTTCTGGATCAGAAACGGGAGCGAGGGAAATTATGGTTCAAGATCAACTGGCAGACGGGCGCGACAACTGAACACTGGATCAAACGGCGAACGACAAGCTATCGGGAGCATGCCGATCTTGAGCCCATGCAAGCCCGAGTCAGAACGCTGAATGATGAGGGGAAAACCGACAATGAGATTGCTGCTATGCTTGCGTCCGAGGGCTACCGAACTACCAAGGGAGGACAGATCAACAGTGTGTCGGTATACCGGATGCGAAAGTGCTGGGGAATTCGCGCCAGCCGGCAGTATGAAGACGGGCGCAATCCGCAGAAATGGGAAGATGAAACATACTCGGTTCAAGGGGCGGCTACGGTCATCGGCGTGAAGGCGAGCGCTGTGCACAGGTGGCTGCGAGGAGGTCTGCTCGATGCGAGACAATCAGGCAAAGGAGGCGCTTGGAAAATCAGGTTGACTGCGGAACAAATTTCCTGCTTGCGAGAATACGCTCAGCAACCCCAATCAGGGCGGCGACGAAAAACGTTGCTCAAGCAGTTGGCGGCTGGCGCCAATCCGAGTGAGAGAGTGAATTCCTGATATTGCGCGTCGCTATATATCTGTTAGACTCAAATTTGTCTTGCCCTGCGCTTTCCGAGTTCTCCTTTTGATTGACAATCAATAACAAAAAGAAGAGGGGATTGAAAGATGATCATCTTTCATGCCGCGTTTCATGACGGCCAGCTCTGGCTGTGGGGTGAAACGCCGGCGCAAGCCGAAATTGCCGGAGGTAAATCCGGCGGTCGTTCTTCAGCAAAGGCGAAATCCCGGCGGGAGAAATCATCGCCATATGACGCCGGTGGTCAGGCTCTGTTGGCTGCTTTGGCGGAGGTTACATACGGGCTCAGGATGGGCGAGGATGCGATCAGCCCTGCCACCGCTTGGCTGCCGTCTATCGGCGATCAGCCGATAGCTTCCAGCCCGCTTATTGCCGATGCGCCGTCGGCGGATGTCAGTCCAACGCTTGCGCCGTGGAGAGTGACGGCCATTCCACTGAGGAGCGCCGAAGCAGTGGACCTGCTCTGCGGTTATGTGGGGCGCGAGGTCCTAGGGACTGGAATCATCGCCGGCCGAGATCTGGCTTTCTGGGCACAAGCGATGCGTTTTGCCGGTTCGCTCCTTGCGAGGCAGCAATTTTTGCCCGATCTGGAACCAGTCGAGGATTTCTATCGCGCGCAATGGAGACCGGTCTTCGCCGGGGCCGATGCCGCGCGCTTTTCCGCTCTGGCGAAGGCGATGCCGCATGCCTGCCGCGCGTTGACCACAACAGGCTCTGACGGGCCGCCGATGACGTCAGCGCAGCGCGTGCTCGATCGGTTCATCGGTGAGATGGTCGATTACCTGGCGCGTTCCGCTGTCAGAGAAATGGGGGCATCAGGGGCGAATAGGAGAAACAATCATGTCGCCGAAAGCGTCCACGATCAGTGGATGCAAGCTCTACGGGGGCCGGATGGAGTCATAGATGACGAATCGCCTGAATTGGCTACGCTGGCTAGGCAGGTGTGTGAATGGCGACGGCCTGTTTCGGTCTCGACCCTCTCACCATTCCGTCTGTGTTTTCGCCTGGAAGAACCGCCGGAAGCGGCGCAGGCGAATGGCGAGTCGGTGAGGAAGAGAAGCGTGATTTCCGATCTCGAAGTCTCGATCGGCCGATCGGATTGGTATGTCCGTTACCTGTTGCAGTCGGTGGACGATCCCAGCCTGTTGATTGATGTCTCTGACGCATGGAACGCCAAAGGGCGCGCGGCGGCGGCGCTCAAACGCGGTAAGTTCAATTCGCGCGAATTTCTGCTCTCTGCGCTGGGACAGGCTGCCGGGTTGAGCCCGGAGATAGAGCAGAGCTTGAAGAACACCGCGCCCGGAGGTTACGGTCTCGGCTCTTCAGAGGCGTACCAGTTTCTGACCGAAAAGGCCTGGCTGCTCGATCAGGCCGGATTCGGGGTTTTACTGCCTGCCTGGTGGACGCGCAAAGGGACGAAGTTGCGCCTCAGTATGCGCGCGAATGTCAAGAGTCCGAAGATGCAGGGCGGCTCCAGGCTGTCGCTTGAAAAAATCATTCAATTTGACTGGGAAGTCGCGCTCGGTGATCAGGTTCTCTCGCTCAAGGAACTAGAGGCGCTGGCCAGTCTCAAAACGCCGTTGGTGAGGATGCGCGGCCAGTGGGTGCAATTGAGCGCCGATGAAATTCAGGCGGCGCTCGATTTCTGGCGCAATCGACGGACCGGCAGAGCGACGGCTCGCGAGATAGTGCAGATGGCTTTGGGCAAAGCCGACGCGCCGGGTGGCGTGAAGTTCGAAGGGGTGCAGGCGCAGGGATGGATCGGTGACTTGCTTGCGCAGTTAGAAGGCAATCGCCCGTTTGCGGAGATGGAGGTTCCGGCGGAGTTCAATGGGACACTGCGGCCATATCAGGTCCGTGGTTACTCATGGCTGGTTTTCCTGAAGCAATGGGAGTTGGGCGCATGTCTGGCGGATGATATGGGACTCGGCAAATCCGCGCAGACGCTCGCGCTCGTCGAGCGGGAATGGCTCAGTAATGGACATTGTCCAACGCTGATCGTCTGCCCGACCTCGGTCATCAGTAACTGGCAAAAAGAGGCCGAGCGTTTCACGCCGAACCTCCCGGTCATGGTTCATCATGGCGTCACGCGCGCCAAAGGGGCCGCTTTCAAGAAAGAGGCCACGCGGCATGCCATGGTGATTTCCAGTTACTCGCTGCTTCAACGCGACGCCGCCATTCTCCAGGACCTGGATTGGGGCATGGTCGTTCTGGATGAGGCGCAGAATATCAAGAATCCTGAGACCAAGCAGGCGCGAGCGGCGCGTTCACTCAAGGCCGGCTTTCGTATTGCCCTAACCGGCACGCCAGTCGAAAACAATGTCGGCGATTTGTGGTCGATCATGGAGTTTCTCAATCCAGGCATGCTCGGCAGCCAGACAGAATTCAAACGCGTCTTCTTCGCGCCGATCCAGGTCCAGCGCGATCAGGAAGCGTCGCAGCGGTTGAAGCGGCTGACCGGGCCCTTCATTCTGCGGCGTCTCAAGACCGACAAGAAGGTCATCACGGACCTGCCCGAGAAGATGGAGATGAAGGTCTTTTGTAATCTGACCAAAGAGCAGGCCACGCTCTACGCGGCGGTGGTCAAGGAGGCCGACAAGTCGATAGAAGAGTCCGAAGGGATTAAACGCAAGGGCGTGGTCCTGGCCACTCTCTCCAAGCTGAAACAGGTTTGTAACCATCCGGCGCAGTTTCTCGGCGACAACTCGGCGATTCCTGGCCGTTCGGGCAAACTGGCGCGGTTGACGGAGATGCTCGAAGAAGCCCTCTCGTCAGGCGAACGCGCCCTGATCTTCACTCAATTCGCCGAGATGGGCCAGATCATTCAACGCCATCTACAGGAGATGTTTGGGCATGAAACGCTCTTCCTGCACGGAGCTGTCGCGAAGAAACAGCGCGATCGGATGGTTGAAAGGTTTCAGGCGGCCGGCGGGCCGTCTCTTTTCGTGCTTTCGCTCAAAGCGGGCGGCACGGGGCTGAATTTGACGGCGGCCAGCCACGTCTTTCATTTCGACCGGTGGTGGAATCCCGCGGTCGAGAATCAAGCGACGGATCGGGCATTTCGCATCGGCCAGACACGCAATGTACAGGTTCACAAATTCGTTTGCGGCGGCACTCTGGAAGAGAAGATTGACGAAATGATCGAACATAAAAAAGAGATTGCCGGCAGCATTGTCGGCGCGGGCGAATCATGGCTGACCGAACTCTCGACCGTGCAACTCAGAAAACTCTTCGCGCTTGGAAAAGATGCGGTGGGAGAGTAGGAGAGAAAGGAGTAGAGATGGGATATCGAGATGATTGGGACGATTCGGATGATTCGAATGGCTGGGGCGGTTGGCGCTACAAACCGAAGCCTCTGATTAAGGCAAGGGGCGGAATCAAGTCGCAGTCCAAACGCGGAGCCTTCGGCGAGAGCTGGTGGGCGAAGCGCTGGATCGCAACGCTTGAGAGCTTCAATATCGGGGCCCGGCTCAGTCGCGGGCGGTCTTATGCTCGCAGCGGGCAGGTACTTTCAATAGATATCGAAAAGGGCGAGATCGAAGCCGCTGTCCAGGGCTCCCGTCCCAAACCTTACGACATTGAGATCAAGGTGAAGACGATTCCCGCCGCCGACTGGAAGAGAGTGTCGAAAGCATTGGACAAGGAAGCTATCTTCGCTGCCAAACTGCTCGCCGGCGAGATGCCTCAGGAGATCGAGCAGGTCTTCAAAGAGGTTGGGCTTTCGCTCTTTCCAGAAAAGCTCCGCGACCTGGAGACCGATTGTTCGTGTCCTGATTGGTCGAATCCGTGCAAACACATCGCCGCGGTCTATTATCTGATCGGGGAGGAGTTCGATCGCGATCCTTTTCTGATCTTCAAGCTGCGTGGCGCAACCCGCGAAGAGTTGGTAGGGATGCTGAGCGGCGGCGCTGCGCCTGGAAAGAATAGCGAGACCGATATAGAAGAGATCGAACTGCCACCTGAGCCTCTGGCTGCGGATGCCACCGTGTTCTGGGGCGGAGCAGATCTGGCCGAGGAGTTTTTCGGCGATGCGCAATTGCCACCGGTCTCTGCGGCGCTGCCCAAACGGCTGGGAAACTTCCCGTTCTGGCGTGGCGGCGAGAGATTTCTAGATGCCATCGAGGCGATCTATGCACAGGCTTCGCCATATGGATTGGATATTTTTTCGCGTCAGGCGGAGTTTCAGGACCGATGACAGCGTTTTTGCAAAGACTGCCAAATTGCCAAAGCCCCCCGCTTTATCGAGAATCGATTGCCTGCGGAAACTTCCGTTGGGCGAATCTATATAGAAAAGAGGCATTATGAAACCATCACGACCATGACCATCGCCATCGTCGCGGTAGGTGGCAGTGGCCATGATACGCTCATTCAGTTCGTGGACATGGCAGGAATCCTTCTCATTTTTCTTGTCCACTATGAATTTCATCGAGTAAACTTGGCCTTCGGCTTTTCCTGCCGCCCCAACCGCGTTAAATATCCTAACCATAGTGAACCCTATGAAATCTGGAATAGAAAGCATCAAAGATGTTATAGAAATATCTGCCTGGATAGTCGGAGCCGGCGCCCTCGCCTTTGCGGCAATCACATACCGATTGAACCGAAGCCAATTCAATTTCGCCGTCATGACGAGCTGTGTTGATCGGTATCAAAAGATAATCACCCAGCTTAAATATGGAAAGGATCAGGACAAGGTCATTGCCCTGGGGCAGTATATCGATCTTTGTAATGAGGAGTTGTTCTACTTCGAGAAAAAATACCTGCCGGGCGCGGTGATCGATGAATGGCTGGAGGGAATGGTCAACTATTTACCTTATTTCAACGAGAAGGGCGATAATTTAAACCCAGGTTGCCTCCCAGAAATCATCGGGCAGAACTTGTTGTCTGACTATCCGAGAATAAAAAGGACATTTACCGTTCCCCGCGATTATGACCTGTCGAAGGAGGTCGAGGGGAAGGAGCTTATTGCTCAGATAAAGAAAAATCTTTATCGAAAATCAAAGTAGTATCGCGGAATAGGTATGAATCGTGGTTGATCCAAGGCGTTCATCAACACAGAGTCAACGCAATGCAATTCCCACTTGAAATAGCGGCAGTAATTGCAAGACGCTTCGAAGATGCGGAACGTGAGTACCCTCAGGCCATCTTACCCGATGGGTGGGCGCTTTGGGCGATGCTGGAACAGGTCATTGTTGCTATATAACGCTTGACGGAGATGTATATTTTACAACGATGAACCTTGATAATTACGAGGAATGGACAACCGACCGAAGCCCGGAGGCGCAAATCAAAGTGTTGGTGCTCGGATCACGAACCGTTCCCGAACTATGAGGGCTCCTGCCTATCCGTCAACCAGAATCAAT